>JAPVVG010000121.1 GCA_028571455.1 Desulfobacteraceae bacterium
CCCCCCCCCCCCCCCCCCGCCCGCCGACGTGCGTTTTCTGTCATCAGAGTTCAGACGTCAGAGGTGAGAGTTTCGATCTCTGAGGTGTGAGCTCGGACCTCGGATCTCGGATCTCTGACCTCGGACCTCCGACATCCGACCTCCGACCTCCGACTTCGTGTTTGATTATCCAGATCGCAGCATCATAGAGATCGGAAGCTGTAGAATCGGGTGAAATTTTCTTTTCTGATAGAATCTTTTCAGCGTTTGCAATGTTATCGCTTTTAATTAGAATGCTCAACCCGCAACCTGCCCTGCGCGCGCACTCAATATCCTTTGCGTTGTCGCCCACCATTATTGAAGTTGGAAGATCGATCCGGTATTTTTTTTGCGCCTGGTATATCAATCCGGGTTCAGGTTTGCGGCAATCGCATCCCTCTTCAGGAGTGTGAGGACAAAAAAAAATGTCCTTTATCTCGCCGCCCCTTGATTTAACCGCTTTTTTCATCAAAGCATGAATATACTCAAGCCCCTCCTTTGATACCATATTGCGATTTATTACAGACTGGTTGGTGATAATTATCGTGGTAAATCCGTTTAAATTTAAAAGTCTTATTGCTTCAATACTTTTGGGAAAAAACTCAAATTCCTCCCAGCTTTTTATGTAATCCGGCGAATTCCTGTTTATAACGCCGTCTCTGTCAAGAAAAACAACTCGTTGTAAATTTGCTTTGTTTTGTTGGCTACTCTGCAATTGCAAAAGCCCCCTCAAACCCGCTTTCAATAAGTTTATTTTCGTATTCTATTGCCTTTTCCAGGGTTGAGCAACGGCCTACACGCACACGGTAGAATGTTTCATCCCCGTTGTTATATATTGTTATATGCGCATTCTTGTATGTTAAATCAAGTTTTTGCTTTAATCTCTCAGCATTGTTGCGATCGCTGAAAGCGCCTATCTGAACAGTAAAATTACCCTTATAATAATCCAGCGGAACATAGGATCTGATAGATCCTTTTTTTGTTTTAGATTGTACAGGTGTGCCAAGAGCCGTTATTTTAACAGGAGCTGTGCCAGGCCCGACAATACCTAACTTTTTTGCCCCGGTATAGGAAAGATCGATGATCCTGCCACGGACAAATGGCCCGCGATCATTGATTCTTACATCGATCTCCCTGTTGTTTTGAAGATTTTTCACCCTGACATAGGTGCCAAGCGGCAGGGTTTTATGGGCGGCGGTCATTGCATACATATTATATGCCTCTCCGTTTGCGGTCTTCCTTCCATGGAACTTCCTGCCATACCATGACGCCTTTCCGCGCTGGCTAAAACCTTGAGAATGAGGAATGGGCTGATACCACTTTCCCAGGACCTTATATGGTCTTGGATATCCGGCGCTGCCCTGAGGAGGCTTTGGCTTCGAGCAACCAAAAGCAAAAAACAACAGGCCGCAGACAGCAAGAAAACTTAAAAAAATATACAGTCCATACTTTTTTATCATTATATAACCAAGTTGAGCGGTTCAACGTTCACAGTTCCCGGTTTTCCTGGTTCCCATGCTCCAGCGTGGGAACCCATATGGTATGCATTCCCACGCTGGAGCATGGGAACGAGAAATAAAGTAATCGTAGGTTGGGTTAAGCGAAGCAACCCAACATTATATCTATGCGGTCATTATTGTTGGGTTGAGCGCAGGCTTCACTTCGTGTCGTTCCTCAACCCAACCTACCAACTTTGAACTTTGAACCCTGAACCTGGAACCGATTATTTTAGATATAATCAATGTCGTTCCTTAAAGTCCTCCTTTGAAGGGGATTTAGGGGGAAATTTGGTAGTGAAGCTGCCCTTATTTCTCAAGCGCAATTTTCAAAACATTCATCATTTTGTCAACAAAGTAAAAATGGATTTCTTTTTTAACTTTTTCAGGTATATCCTCTAAATCCTTTTTATTCCAGCTTGGCATAATAATTGTTTTTATGCCCGCTCGATGGGCTGCAAGGACCTTTTCCTTTACACCTCCAACCGGCAGCACCTGACCTCTCAAGGTTATTTCACCGGTCATGGCAAGATCCTTTTGAATCTTTTTATGGGTAAGAAGCGAAACCAGGGCGGTAAGCATGGTAACGCCAGCGGAAGGACCGTCTTTGGGTATGGCTCCTGCGGGTATATGAATATGTATATCCTGAGTTTCAAAAAAATCTTCGGCAATCCCAAGGGAAACGGCATTTGAACGTATGAAACTAAGAGCCGTTGTTGCGGACTCCTTCATCACATCGCCTAACTGTCCGGTTAAGGTCAGATGTTTTTTGCCTTTCATTGCCGTAGCTTCAACAAACAGGAGTTCGCCTCCTGCTTGTGTCCAGGCAAGCCCCATGGCTAAACCTGGTGTTAAAGTTCTTGCGCTGACTTCCGGAGCAAATCGAACAGAACCGATATAACTCGCTATATCCTTAATCGTTATTTCCGCAGACTCTGCCTCGCCTTCAGCTATCTTTGTCGCAACCCCCCTGCAAATGGTTGCGATTTCCCGCTCCAGATTTCTCAGGCCGGCCTCCCTTGTATAGCCTGAAATTATCTTCTGTAATACCCCTCTTGCAAAGGATATCTGAGAGGCTTTAAGGCCATGTGCTTCACGCTGGCGTGGTATAAGATACCGTGTCGCAATTCTAATCTTTTCGTCCTGTGTATAACCTAAAAGCTCCAGCACCTCCATCCTGTCTCTCAATGCAGGAGGTATGGGATCAAGAATATTTGCGGTGGTAATGAACATTACCTTTGACAAATCAAACGGCACATCAAGATAGTGATCGGTAAAAGAGAAATTCTGCTCTGGATCAAGAACCTCCAGCAGGGCTGATGACGGGTCTCCTCGAAAATCGCTTCCAAGCTTGTCTATTTCATCCAGCATAAAAACAGGATTGTTGGATTCAGCGCGTCTTATCCCCTGAATTATCCGGCCGGGAAGCGCGCCCACATAAGTTCGCCGATGCCCCCTGATCTCAGCCTCGTCCCTGACGCCACCCAATGAAATTCGGATAAATTTTCGTCCCAAAGCCCTTGCTATTGACATGCCAAGAGATGTCTTGCCGGTTCCGGGAGGGCCGGCAAAACACAGTATCGGCCCTTTTGATTCAGGCTTTAACTTGCGAACGGCAAGATATTCTATAACGCGCTTTTTTGGTTTTTTGAGCCCGAAATGGTCTGTATCTAATATCTTTCTTGCCTTTTTTATATCAAGGTTGTCCGTGGTGCTTTCATACCAGGGAAGAACAGTCAACCAGTCAAGATAGGTCGACGCTACAGTATATTCGGCAGAAGACGGGTGCATGCGGGACAGGCGGTTGATTTCCCGTTCAGCCTCTTTGCGGGCCTCTTCAGGAAGCTTTTTCTCCTTTATTTTTGCCTTGTATTCTTCAATTTCAACAGCGGCCTCATCCTTTTCCCCTAATTCTTCCTTGATAGCCTTAAGTTGCTGATGCAGATAATACTCCCTCTGCTGCTTATCCATGCCTCCCTTCACCTGAGACTGTATCTTGCTCCCTAATTCTAAAACCTCTACCTGGTAATTTAAAAGCCTTGTAACCTCTTTTAGTCGTTTTTTAACATCAAAACTTTCTAAAACCTTTTGTTTCTCTTTAAGTGTTGCGTTAATAAGCGAAGCAACCATATCTGCCAATGTGCCGGGTTCCTGTATCGACTTCGCCATTGCCCCGATTTCCTGAGGCAAGCCGGGAGAAAGCTCAACCACCCTGGCAAACTGACTGATAATATTTGCCATCAGCGCATCAATTTCCTTGTCTTTTTCTTCTTTATCCTTAATATGCTCCACCCGGACCTGAAGATAGGGCTTTGTCTTTATAAAATCTTTTACCCTGAACCTGCTTAAACCCTGGACAAGCAATTGAGTCGTATTATCTTCGGACTTTGCCATTTTAAGAATAAGAGCGCTTATTCCCACCGAATGTAGATCGTCAGGTGTATAAGCGGGTTTTATTTTCATTTCTCTGGCAATAATAAGTCCTATGATACGATCTTTAGACATTGCTTCATCCACCAGTTGCTCCGATTCCTTTTGCATGGCTAAAATAGGCACAACCATTTTAGGAAAAAGCGCTGTATCAATTAAAGGCAAAACAGGAAGAATCTCCGGAATAGTTTTAGCTCCGGACCTGTCATGCGGTAGCTGCTCGGTCATAGGTACCTCCAAAAAATGATAAACAATATAAAATAGGGCATCCTTCATTCACCAGTTTACACTTTTTTCGAAAAAGCGTATATTATCGAATTGAATGCCGATGTCGAAATTTGAAATTTGAAATTAGGTAACGCATCTACATCTTTGTGTTTTTCCCAATTTCAAATTTCGAGTTTCAAATTTTATTCGCCAAAATACAAGATCAACAAAGTGTAAACTACTTTTGACTTGTCGTGAAGGATGCCTAAAATAGTTATCCATCTGCAATCGGTATCCTGTGCGTTTTATCAGGCGGCAATTTCGCAAGCCTGATCTGAAGCAAACCGTTTAAATATTTTGCAATTACTTTATCAATATCAATAGGCGCTGGAAGAAACAATACACGCTCAAATTTACCATACTGGATTTCCGCCAGTCTGTATGTTGAATTTTCGACCCTGGGAATTTCGGTGCGATAGCCATAAATTTTGACTGCCCTGGTGTTGATTTCCACACCCAGATTCTCTTTGTTTACACCTGCAATCTCGGCCAGAATAATTATCTCTTCATGTGTTTCATATATATCCATCTGAGGCTTCCACACGCCTTCGGAAAGAGCAAAGAACGGGTTCATTGATCGAAACATATCCTCAATAGCTCTTCCTGTCTCTGAGTTTAAGTAATCGGATTTCTTGGTAAATTTTATTTTAATATAATCCATTTTTTGCTCCTGACTTTATGCCGTTATAAAAATAAAACCTATGCAATAAATTTAATGACGTCGTAACAAGTCAAATTTAAATAAATATTCTTACGCAAAAAGGTTCAGTATTGCAAACCTTTTTTTGACGGATTTTTCTCCCTGTGCGTAACACACAGGCACAAGGCTGTGTTTTGTTCCTGACATTTATATTTTTATTGTTACTTTTTAGACCAAAAAACGAATTTAGTTCGAAAGTATACCTCGGAAGGTTATAAATTGCGTTTTTTTCGGTGAGCAATGAGCATTAAGAGCAAGGCGCGAAGGTGCGGGATAGCAGGCTATTAGCAAGCCTGAGCAACGCAGCTATTGATGTTCAGGGCCAGCGAAAAATCGCAAGTTGTGGCCTTTCGAGGTATATACAGCAAAAGGCAAAATAATGAAAAAAGAGAAAGTAAGATCTATCCTGGATACATCAAAAAAATTGTTTGCACGTTATGGACTTAGAAAAACCAATATCGATGAGATTGCCCGTATGGCAAGAGTAGCCAAGGGCACAATCTATAGCTATTTTGGCGGCAAAGATCAGGTTTATCTGGAAGTTCTTCGCCGGGAAGCCGATGATATTATAAAGATGGTTTCATCTGCAACGCTTAAAGAGGCATCACCAAGTGATAGGCTGCGTACTTTTGTAAGGGCAAAGTTCAAATATATGCGAAAGGCCGTTAATATACTCAATCTGGATCGGGAAGGAATAGAGAAGTTATTGCCAGGCGCTGAAAGCATACGTAACGAATTTTTTGAGCAAGAGGTGAATATCATTTGTTCTATATTAAAAGAGGGTGTCGAAAAAGGCACCTTTCATTTAAATGATGCCCTTTTTACAGCCAAAGCCATGGGTCATGCTTTGAGGGGATTTGAGCTTAACTGGCTGGTTCAGAAAAGTGAGGAACGCATTGAAACTTATATGGATGAATTAATGAACATCATCTTTAATGGACTGACATCAGCGCCTGAGGCGAAATAATATACATACAGACCTCGTAAATTTTGACAGATTTTGGGGTAATATTTAGGACAAAAGGCTCCATTTCTAACACAAGGGTTGGGTTAAAGGGTTCAGAGTTCAAAGGTTCAGAGCTTGATGCTCCTATTGTCTTAATTCAATTCAGCCGTCGTAGCCACTATGGCGAAGTCTGCTGGAATCAATGGCTAAGGAAAAAAGCGCGAAGCGTTTAACCCCTGGCCCAGACCTGAATCACAGAGTCTGAGGTCTATAGCTTCTCATTTGGGGTATTATACTGTTAATGACGTATTCCGAACAAGTCGCACCCCTGGCCCAGACCGACATATAGGCTTAAACGAGTAGATTCAAGCGTATAACACCGGAACAAACATAGTAACCATTTAATTGCATAGCACCAGGGCGGGCAGGGCAGGCTTGAACCGTGAACCTTAAAACCCAGACCGGCCTAATGTCCAATTTTTTCAGCGAAAGCCTGCCGCTAAAGAGTTTGTGGGCAACAAAAAACTAAATTTTTAGAGGTCTGAATTTATTGGTTTTATATGGAATTCAATATTCTTAATATAATTTTTACTTTTTACGTCTTTTCTATTTCAGGTTGGGTTCTGGAGGTTGCTTACCGTTCTGTACGTGACAGGCTCAGCAGGCATGGGGCTTGCCGAGGCATATCATCTCCCGTTTATCCAGGAGGTGGTAGCTTCAGCACGCTTCATAAAGATTGTCTATCCTGAAGTCAGAACCTTCATTGAGATAGGAGGAGAAGACTCCAAAATCATCTTTTTTGATGATCATTTTCGTCCTGACATGAGAATGAACGGCAGTTGTGCCGGGGGCACAGGAGCATTTATTGATCAGATGGCTGTGCTTCTTGGTGTGCCGGTCTCCGAATTTGATGCGCTGGCCAAAAAGGCCGTTTCTGTTTATCCCATTGCTTCCCGTTGCGGTGTCTTTGCCAAGACCGATATTCAGGCCTTATTGAGCAGGGATGTTTCCAGGGAAGATGTAGCTGCTTCTGTATTTCACGCGGTTGCTATTCAGGTAATAACCGCTCTTTCGCGTGGTCACGATATCAAAAGCAAG
>JAPVVG010000122.1 GCA_028571455.1 Desulfobacteraceae bacterium
ACATAACCTCAGAATTCCTGACATTCATGTTGTCACTCATGAAACATATTCTCCAGACCGATTAACACCCGCTCCACATTCCGCGTCATACAAACCTTCACGCACATATTGGTGAAGACTCGAATATTTCCAATCCTTTGGTAATCTTGGGAATCCATCCCATACAGTGTCATAACCCATTGCCTGTTTCGCTACATCGCAGATTCTGGATCAAAAACTGGAAAATAATCCTTTGCGACATTACAGAGGTTCTTGTCAGAAGTCACAAAATAGTCAATCAAAAAAATCTGATTTGTAATAATAGCGGTTGATAATTGCATCGAATCAAGCGTTCTTAGTCCTTTTTCATGCGCGATACTATCCAGCAAGTTGATGGCTACGCTCTTCACAGCTTCGCCAACTTCTACTATGTTGAACATGAATAAGTCGTCTTCAAAACAGGAAAATGCTTCTTTAACAATTTCAAGCTCGATTTCCTTTGTACTCTTTTAAGAAATGCGGAATGAAATTCAATTTTTGAAATGTACGAAATTGTCAATATCAAGTCATTAGCGTTTTCATTAAGAAGATATAAAAGGTTTTCTGTTCCAGCCTCGGCGTGATAAAGCTTGACCAATGCATTCGAATCTAAGAACAAATGCATTTTTAATCCCTCTCTTCACTTATATCATTAGAAAGATTACCCTTGATTTTTCTGGTCAATTCCTGCGCTTTTTCAAAGGACATCTGCGATAGTTCAACCTTTGGAATCAAAACAACTTTAACTCTTGTATTGTCCTTAAAGGGAATCCTATTTAATGCCAATTGGCCGTGCTTGATTGAAGTTTCTACAACAAATTGAGCCATTTTATTCTCCTTTCATCTAATATGCAATTCCTTAATCTTGCAGTTATCTTACCCTTCCGATTATCACCTGGCCTTCTGCCTCACCCTTTTTCATCGGGTGCTGTTTCTGGCCTGTAGCTTTTGGGACCTCACGATTGAGATAACTGGATATTTCATTTACATCAATAAATCCATCGTTATCCACATCTGCCGCTCCTTTTAACCCTTTAAGAAGATAGTAGGTGAAATAACCATGCTTGAGATCATCGGATTCCTTGCTCACCTCGCTGGCGCTGCTTGCGGTAATGATGATCCTTCCTTTTCCTTTGGATAATCTGTCCAGAAAAGCATCTGAGATATTGGCCCTGGTTCTGGACAATATCGTCCTTCCTCCGGTCTGGCCGCTGTAACAGCAATCAGCCAGGAGGATGACTCTTTTCCAGCAACCTGTGGGAACGGCTTTCCAGCCGTGATGATCGCGGCTAAAAGCCGCTCCTACTGTGCTAAAGCCTTATTGCTGACGCATAGCAGCTTCGCTTCGCTTGCGCCTGCAATAAGGCAAGCAGCGTTTCAAAAGGTAAAAATGTAAAAAACCAAAATTTAACGTATCCTATCGAGGCGAAAGCCCAGGCTGCCGTACCTGACGTCCGGAAGGCGAATGTCGCGATTAGCCGACCGGCAGAGCCTCGCGTCGTAGTCCCAACTGCCGCCGCGACTCACCCGGTACGAGCTACCTTTCGTATTAACAGGATTATTACGAGTGTGTTTGCTGTACGCACTCCCAGACATTGCCTGACATATCATACAAACCGAGCCCGTTCGGCGCCTTTGTCCCTACCCGATGAGTTCTCTTTCCGCTGTTTCCATCATACCAGGCAACACGATCTATACGGCTGCCTCCCGAATAGGTCTCCGGCTTTCCGCCGCTCCGGCAGGCATACTCCCACTCAGCCTCGGTGGGCAGACGAAATCGATACCTGTTCTTGTTCAAAGAGGAGAGCTTGCGGATAAAATTCTGCACATCATTCCAGGAAACATTTTCAACCGGATAATCATCACCATTCTTAAAGCAGGAAGGATTCCCGCCCATCACCTTTTGCCACTGGCCCTGGGTCACTTCATATTTCCCTATCAGGAATCCGTCCACGCAAACCTCATGCGCCGGTTTTTCATCTCTTTCACAGTTGCCGGCCCATGAACCGCAGCCCATCTGAAAACATCCGCCCGGCACATAGATAAACTCTATACCGGTTACAGGGTCTACAAAAAAGCCGTATTTTTTAAACTGAGCTATTTCTTCATTTTTTTCCGCTTGTGCCAGTTCCACTGTTTTGACCCTGTTCCATGCGGTGATTTCCTTAAATTCTTTGGGCGTTTCCAACTCAAATGCCCGTTGTTCTTTGGTCCCGGGATGGGACACCCTGGAGGCTATTAAGCGGTACGTAATTCCGTGGCCTGCGCCCTCCAGTTGAAACAGGGCTTGCGCTACTAAATGAGACCGGGTTTTCCAGAAGGCTCTGGCCTCTTTCCTGTTCTGATATTTCCAGTATTTCGACCACTTCCTGCCATTGTATTCAAAATGGATTGGAAATCTGGAATTATCAGCATCAGGATCGCCAATGGTCACTTTTATCTTTTTGTCCGGCAAACCGAATTTCTTTGCCTGTAAAGTCTTGAGCCGGTGAACAAAGGGTTCCAGAACCTGTATGCGTTGTTTGAGAGCCGTTACTCTGAGCCGGGCAATCTTCAGATCTCCTTCCTTTTTCAGTTTTTTAATTTTCTCCTTATTCTCGTTTTCGGCGTTTCGAACTTTGCTTTTGTGCGCTTCAAGACGCTGGTTGTACTCGGCAGTAGTTTCAAACGCGTCTTTGGGCGCGGGCTCGGCTGGCAAAATCGGCCTGGTTACCGCTATCTGCTGTTTGTAGGCTTTTTCCAGATTCTTTTTGGACGAATCGAGCTGAAAATCGAGGCGACTGCTGATATCCGCAATTTCTGACCTCAAATTCTTTGCTTCTTCAACAGCCTGCTTCAGTGAAAGCGTATCATCAATGGAAATCCAGTCTGCCTGACTCAGCTCGGCTTTGCGCGCCAGCTCCTTCCAATAGCTTTCATTTTCCAGTTGCGCCTTGCGGACGCGGTCCTGTTCTCTGACTATTTCTTCCAATTCTTTTTTTCGAGCTGATTCCTGCTCTTTTTGCAGCCGCACAAACCGGGCCGAACGTCCCTGCTCCTGTTTCAAGATCTCAATATCTGCCTTGGCAATGTCTTTTTGCGCCTTGAGCCGCTGCTCTTCCCGAAAGAGTCTCTGGTTTTCACGTTCCACTTCCAAAGCAATTGCCTGCCTGTTGAGATCTTCGAGTCTTTTTAATTCCGTGCTTTTTAAACCGGCAAGTCTTTTTTCCAGGTCTTTGACTTTTTGTCTTTCATCTTCCAGCTTTTTTAATGTCCCTTTTTCTTTCATGATCTGTTCGATCTGCTGGTCGAGTATGCTGGTATCTACCCGGATTCTGGCTTTTACCCTTATATGAATGATATCGTTTTTCAATCTCACAGATGGAACACCCACAATCCTGGCCTGAACCACACCAGAGGCCAGAGCTGTTATCTCATCTTTTGCTAACTGATAGTTTCGGACAACGGTCAATGAAGAGATATAGGTGCCTGCTTCTTCCACAGCCAGCCTTTTCGCCTTCTGCAGAGCAAAGGCCTCCACCTGTTCCTGACTCTGGTTCTTGCCGACAATTTCTTCTATCTCTTTTTCAAACACCTTGATCTCTGCAAAGGCTGCGGAAACAGGCATAATGCAAATAAGAAAAAAGGCAAAAAACAAGTTGAGTTTTTTAGAAGCCGCTGTCACTTTAACCTCCTTTTTATCGTGGGAGTGGCTTCACGCGGCGCAAGCGCCTGCGCTGCGCGTCAGCCACGATTTTCGAGGCAGGATGCCTCTCCCACAAAAAGTGTAAACTATAAAATGAAGGATGCCAGAACTTTCGGTAGATTCGCTTCGCTTAATCCACCCTACGAACTTCCCTTTTCCATCTCGTAAATCGTAGGGTGGATTAAGGAGCGTAAGCGACGAATCCACCAAAGCTACTAATCATTCCAAACGGGATGCCGTTGGTAAACAGTTACCATTGTCAGGCAGCCTTCATTTCAATACCTTTTTCTCTTATTTCATGTATCAACGGTACCCATGTATTTTTTTCAAATGCTTCGGACGAAATCGGTATTGGTTGAAGTCTTGGGTCA
>JAPVVG010000123.1 GCA_028571455.1 Desulfobacteraceae bacterium
AATAACTGCCGGCGCTCCAAAGCAGAATGTAAAAAAGATTGGTCGTTCTCTGAAAAATGCAAAGCATGTAAATCCCGAAGCTGTCATCCCAATGGAAGATAATAAAACAGAAGATGCAGACTTCAAGGATTTTTAAGTAAGGGGTTCAGAGTAAGGATTGATGATTGCCTGCCCGCCATCGCTCTCGCCATAACCAGATATGCGAAATTCAAGAGCTTGGACTCAGGCGAGGCGGGCGGGGCAAGGCAACCTGCCTGTGCGTGTCCGCACGCTGACAGGAGCGATTCCATCAATCATCAATCAACAATCATAAATCCAAAGAGGCGTTAATTATGTCAGAAGAAAAGCGGAAGTTCACCCGCGTTCCTTTTAGGGTCAGCGCGGAGATCATGGCTCATGATTTTTCATACAAAGCCGAGGAAATCCTCAATCTAAGCATTGGCGGATGCCTCTTTCCGGTCAAAGCGGATTTAGAACCCGGGGCAGAATGTGATTTAAAGATTATAAT
Source organism: Desulfobacteraceae bacterium (assembly GCA_028571455.1). Taxonomy (GTDB): domain Bacteria; phylum Desulfobacterota; class Desulfobacteria; order Desulfobacterales; family ETH-SRB1; genus Desulfaltia. The sequence continues at coordinate 509 of JAPVVG010000123.1, forward strand.
GACCGGAACTACCAGCGAGTTGAGTATCCAGGTAAAAGGAGAAATCATGCGTTGCGACTCAAGGGCCATTGCAATCAAATTTACCGGCATTGACCCTGACAGCCTCTTTCATCTCCACAACATTATTCGCTATAATTCACCCGATCCCAAAGCTGTCGAACAAGAAATCCAGGACCATCCCGGCATAGTGTAATCCCCGCCCGCCATCGCTTCGGTCAGGCGAGGCGGGCAGGCCTGACCTCCCTGGCTCGGCGTAGCTTTGCGTAGACGGCTGACTTGACTCGTTCCCACGCTCCTGCGTGGGAATGCATACCTGCTTTCTCCCCAATTTCTACTTTCCAATTTCAAGTTTCAAGTTTCAAGCCGTGAACGGCTACACATATTAAAATAACATTTATTCATGTAAATTTTCAGATTCTCACGCAGGCGCCAAGCAAAAGTGTATTCCCCAGATTTCTGCTCGACTTTGACGTTGCCGTGGGATTTGGATTTATGATTGTTGATTTAATCAATGGATGGGTGTAAGATAAAAAAAGTTTTAAACCTGTGGAATAGAAAAATGAAACATCGTCATATCAATACAAAAAATAACGAATGGGGTGTAGCCATCGTACACTCTATATGGGAACGTGGCTCAGAACAAGATATTTGCGCTCTCATCCGTGAAGTGAAAAGAAATGCCAAAGCTGCTGATGCTGTGCGAAGGGCCATATTGCATTCAGAAGTATATGGTTGGCCGAAATTTTTTAAGATGTACCTGGAGAAAATTTATGGCAGAAAATAACGATATTTATTGGCAACAATGGCAGAAACTTCTTGAGGCTGCAGCAAATATTCAGGGACTTCTTCCTGGAAGTGTTATGATCGGCGGCAGCGCTGCTGCTATACATCTTAAGCATCGTTATTCTTTTGACGCGGATCATGTTTTGTCAAACCTAAAAGAAAATTATGAGCAAGTTCTTGATTTTCTTGAAGGCAGAGACGATTGGGAAACAGCCCGTATTTACCCGCCAAAATTAATATTAGGAAATTTTCAAGGAGTTGAAACCGGCATTCGTCAACTGAAGCGCACCTGTCCATTAGAGACTGAAATTATAAATATAGGGGGCAAATCAATAACTTTGCCTACCATAGCGGAAATGGTGCGAACTAAAGGGTGGATGATAGTCTCTCGCAATGCTACTCGAGATTATATTGATTTTGCAGCCTTAGCCAAATATATTGGTATTGAAGAGGTGATAGATGTTTTAAAAAACTTTAATTCTTATTATTCAGATTTAATAAGAGGCAAGCAAGCTTCACCTATTGTTCAACTTGTTCGACAACTTGCAGAGCCTAAACCATGCGATCTCGATCAAATTGATCTCTCTCAATACAAAGGAATTCAACCTCCTTTTGATTCCTGGGTTAATATTCAAAAAATTTGCGAAGAAATATCTGTCGCATTAGGAGACACGTTGGCCGAATTTCAGAAATCATAATCGGCTCGATAGTAGGGCCTGTTCTATTGCCTTTCAAAATTGAACTCAGATTTTCGTAAGCCAGGGTTACTTCTTTAAAGCGTTCATCCATTTCAGATTCAATTCTTCCGAGTACTTTTGAACGATCCGGATGTGTCTCCAACGCCTTCTTCCAGTACATTGCTTTAAGCGCAGGAAGACGAAGCTGTTTTAACAGCTCAATCGAAACCCCCTTCTCGTGGCCGAACAGCAGATGATAGGCATTAAAAAGGTCAGCTTTTGACATAACAGATGATGATGTATCAGAATTTGTATAACTCATTGAGACCTTTGCATAACGGCTGACCACTCGACCACTCGACCAATTCCCTACTCGACCACTGGGACTCCGAACCCAAATTAAACAACATCTCGTATGTTTGTCAACTAAAAAGGGCATATATTGTATCTTGCGTCTAAGCGCTACGCAACCGATAGATCATCGTAATTACGAATTATCCCCATAGGAGGCTGTCCGAGAATGAGAAATTTTTTGCAAGGTCAAGGAAGGCGAAGATTTTAACCGCAGGAATACATTGAGTATTTTGAGGATTAAAATCTGAGCCTGACGCAGAAATTGCGGAAAATAGCCATTCTCGGACAGCCTCCATAGGCAAGTCCAAAAAGCCGATCACAGTCAATGATACCAATTGCACTTTTGCTGTTTATTTAATATATAAAAACTCAAGTTTCGCACCTATTTTATTTATCAAGGGATAGAGAGTTGAAAAATTGAGGTTGTCTGAATGAATAACGAAGAGAAATATTTTAGGCTGATCCTTAAACAACTATGCAGGATGTATGGGGTTGACTTTTCCGAATACAGGCAAAGCACCATCAAGCGCAGGCTGGCAAGGAGAATGGCCTTTACAGGGGCAGGCAGTTATCATGAATATCTGGATATGCTTCAAGAGATGCCTCAGGAATACAATCATTTGCTTCATGAATTAACGATAAAGTTAAGCCGTTTTTTTAGAAACCAGTATGTATTTGAAAGATTGCAGAATGAAGTATTTCCCGATATCTTGAAATCAAAAAAAGAACATGACCGGAATGTGCTCAGGATATGGTGCGCAGGATGCGCCTTTGGAGACGAGGCCTATTCTGTGGCAATAACACTCGTGGAATTTTTAAAGAGAAAAAGAGAAAAGACAGATGATTATGATATTACCATATTCGGCACGGACATAGATGAAGGAACCCTCGAAAAGGCAAGGCTTGGCGAGTATGACGGAGACGCAGCAAGAGAGGTAAAAAAGGGAATCTTAGATGAGTACTTTCTTGTAAGTGGAGATTATTACCGCGTAGTCGATTCCATCAAGGCGCTGGTGAGCTTTACCATCCACGACCTGGCATCGGAAACGCATATGTCTCCGCCTGCCGGGGTTGTTACCAGCTACGACCTCATCCTCTGCCGCAACACCCTTATATATTTTTCTGTTCCGCTCCAGGAAAGAGTGTTCCTTAATCTCTTCAAATCATTAAATCCAGGCGGCTATCTGATCTTAGGGAAGTCGGAATCAATCCCAAAAAACCACGAAGATTCTTTTATCATAAAGAACCAAAAGGAGAAGATCTATAAAAAAATTTAGGCCCCTACCCCTTTTTTCATCAAGTCCAATCCCGGTATAAAAAACACTTTGACAAAACCGATTAAATAAAGATAAATTCGTAAAACGATCAATATCAATTTATCGATTAAAATAACGCCTGAATGCAGTGTAGGTCAACTGATCAAGTGCTTGAACGACTTGACTACTTGACAAATTAACAACTCAACAAATCACAAGAGGATAAGAAGATGGTTTTCATTACCACGTCTGAGGCGAGTAAGATCTGCGGGGTGGCTCGTACAACCATAACAAAATGGATTGATCAGGGGATGCTGAAGGCATTTGTGACCCCGGGCGGGCACCGCAAGATAAGAAAAGAGGATCTGACAGGTTTTTTAGAAAAACATGGTATCAATCCGCAAAAAAAAGAGAGGCAAAAAAAACGTATATTAGTGGTGGATGATAATCCTGACGATATCGGGCTTCTTGAAGCAGCCTTTTTGCCGGCCTCGGACAAATATGAGGTGTATGCGGCCAGCAGCGGTTTTCAGGCTATATATAAAATAGGAGAGATCAAGCCCCAGATAGTTATCCTGGATATTGTCATGCCTGATATGAACGGCTTTAAGGTATGCGAAAGGATCAAAAACAACCCGGAGACAAGAGATATAAAGGTAATTATTGTGACGGCTTACCCGGATAAGATAAAGAAAAAAAAGGCGTATCAATGCGCTGCTGATGCATTTTTGACAAAACCGATCAATTTAAAAAAGATGGTTAAAACAATTCTGGAACTTAGTCGAGCAGGGAATTAGTCGACTACTTTCCCACTCGACTATCAATAAAGGAAAAATCTGATGGCAACACGAAAAAAAATGAAATTTCGAACAAAGCTGATTCTCCTTTTTTTATTTGTAGGCCTGGTTCCTGTCGTGCTCCTCGGTTATCTTAACTTTCACTATGCCCGTAAGATGATGGAGCGGCAGGCCATCAATCAACTGATCTCACTCAGAGAGGACCGGAAGGCACAAATTCAAAGTTTTTTTAAACATCTCAGATTGGATGCGGAAATGCTGAGCGACCACCGCCTGTTAAAGGATATCCTGTCAGAGTATATTGCCGCATACAATAAGGGAGGTTTTGACGGGGAGGAATTTAAGGCCGTTGATAAGAGATACCACGGAAGATGTGTTGGGCTTTCTAAAGAATATGGATATGAAGATATGCTTTTTGTCAACAACGAAGGTAATGTTCTGATAACCGTAAAAAAAAGGGCGGATTGGGGCGCAAACCTGATAAGCGGGATATATTCCGATACCAGCCTGGCTGAATGCTTTAAAAATGCTAAAAGCAATATAAGCATCGTTGATTTTAAGGAATATCCGCCTTCAGGCGAGCCCGCGGCCTTTATCGGCGCCCCTATGATCAGGCGTGAACAAAGAAGGAGTTTTAAGGCAGAAGAGAAGATCGGTGTATTGATAATTCAAATCCCTCCAGACCAGATCAATGCAATCATGATGAGAAAGAGTGGTCTTGGAAATACAGGCGAGACATATTTGATCGGAAAAAATTTCTTTATGCGGTCGGATTCGAAGTTTTTAAAGGAAAGCGCTACCCTGAAGGGTAAGGCAGAGACAGCAGCGGCCAGGAAAGCCACTGAAGGAAGATCAGGATATAACAAAGAGCTGATTGATTGTAGAGGTGAGCCGGTCTCGGTTGCCTATGGGCCGGCTGAAATAGAAGGCCTTGACTGGGCTGTTGTGGCCAAAAAAGACCGCAAGGAAATCTTGAAGCCCACGCAGGTTCTGAGAAATCAGAGCCTGATAATTGCGCTGCTAATGACTATAGGGGTGGTGCTGGCAGACTTTTTGTTTGTTGCAGGCATTAGAAAACCCATCAAGACGATAATAGATGCAGCGGATAAGATGGCTGCCGGGGATCTTGCTGTGCGGGTTCCGGTTGAGACCAGGGGCGACATCGGCAGTCTGTCTGTATCACTCAACCATATGGCGCAAAGCCTGATGGAATCGAGGGCAAAAATTGAGGAATATAGTCGTTCCCTGGAAAAAAAGGTGGAGATAAGGACTGCGGATCTAAAGGAAAAAACCCAGGGCCTGGAACAAAGCAATAATACCCAGAAAGCTCACAATGAGGTAGTTTCAACGCTAAATACCGAGCTTGAGATCGATCCGCTTTTAAAAAATATAATAGGTAAAATAGCGGGTCATACCGATTCCCAGCTTGGTGTGATCTATCTATATGAAGAGGAGCTAAAAATTCTTCGCCCGGGCTCAACATACGCTGTTGACAGAGAGCTTTTGGGAGACGGTTTCAGACTTGGCCATGGACTGCCGGGCCAGAGCGCTTTGGAGAAAAGAATGATACTGGTCACGGATGTGCCGGAAAACTATTTCCGGATCTCATCGGGCGGCATAGATGGAATGCCGAAAAATGTCATCTGCATGCCGATCACCATTAAAGATCAACTTGTAGGCGTTCTGGAGCTGGCAAGCATTCACGAGTATACGGACAGAAGTCTTAAGTTTTTAAATGTGGTGGTCTATCAACTTGGCATAGGTATTAATAATGCGCTTACCTATCTGCGCCTGGAGGAGATGGCCGAAGACTTAAAAGAGAAAAGTGAGCTTCTGGCAGCCCAGAACGAGGAGCTTCAGGTCCAGAACGAGGAGCTTCAGGTCCAGAGCGAGGAGCTTCAGGCCCAGAGCGAGGAGATTCAGTCCCAGAGCGAGGAGTTGATATCCCAGAAAAAGGAGATAGAGAAAAAGTCGGAACGCGTGGAAGAGGCCAACCGGATCAAGTCGGAATTCCTATCAAATATGTCGCATGAGCTTCGCACGCCCTTAAATTCCATACTTGGCCTGACAGGCCTTATGGCTGAAGGGATTGCCGGGCGGATTAATGAAAAACAGAAAGAATATATCGAGATTATTGAAAGAAACGGAAAAAACCTGTTGCAATTGATAAATGATATCCTGGACCTTTCAAAGATCGAGTCCGGGACAGCAGAACTGGCCATAAGCAAAATTCAACTCAAGGAATTTGTGACGGGCGTTGCCTACACCATCATGCCCATTGTGGAAAAGAAAGGCCTGTCCCTGAATATGGATATCGGGGATGACATTTCCCTCTATTCTGATGCGGACAAATTGAGGCAGATCCTGGTAAATCTCCTCGGGAATGCGGCCAAGTTCACCGATAAAGGTAAAATTGGCATATGGGCCTGGGTTGTGGAAGGCAGGCTTAATGACCATGTGATCATAAAGATCAGTGATACAGGAACTGGGATACCCCGGGAGGCGCTGGAATTTATTTTTTATCCCTTCCGCCAGGTAGACGGGTCGTCAACCAGGAAACATGAAGGCACCGGCCTCGGCCTCAGTATCTGCCAAAAGCTGGTCAATCTGATGGACGGAAAGATAGAAGTGGAGAGCAAGGTGGGAAAGGGCTCAACCTTTACGGTAACAATAAAGAAAGACAGGAGAAGCAAATTAAGACCAAAGGAAGAAGAATGGCAGAAAAGAGTAAAGGCGACCCTCCTCCCTGAGGGCCAGGTTGCCGGGAATGGGCAGGCCGCTGTTATCAGGGAGACAAAGAGAATCGTGGTAATAGACGACGACCCAATAGTTATAAGGGAACTCAAAATAATCTTCAAAAAGGAAAACTACCAGGCAGAATTTGCCTCGAGTGGTTCAAAAGGGCTTGAGCACATCAAGAGCGAAGTCCCCGACATGGTTCTTCTGGACCTGCGCATGCCGGACATGGACGGCTACAAAGTCCTTGAAGAACTCCAAAAGATCGATGACCTTAAAGAGCTGCCGGTAATGATCATTACGGCCACTGATCTCACCGGGACTGAAACAAGTGCACTGGGCAAAAACGTGAAGGGAGTGATTACAAAGGGTCGGATAGACAAGCGCGACCTTCTTGCCAGGATAAATAAGTTCCTGTATGGACCGGAAAGAACGGCTTATCCCCTCATATCGAAGGTGTCTGCGGGAGGTCCTGTAAAGATCTTAATAGCTGAAGACAGGCGTGACAACATGATTCTAATCAAGGAGACCTTGAGGTCAACAGGTTATGCAGTATATAGCGCAACGAACGGGCAGGAGGCCATTGATATTGCAGAGAAAGAAAAGCCGGATCTGATCCTGATGGATATGCAGATGCCGGTCATGAGCGGTTTTGACGCAACCAGACAAATAAGAGAAACAGAAGGTTTAAAGAATATTCCGATCATTGCCCTCACAGCCAGGGCCATGAAGGGGGATGAGGAAAAGGTCCTTGCGGCCGGTTGCAGCGATTACCTGTCAAAGCCTGTGATGCCAAAGGACCTGCTCAGGAAGATAGAAGAGTGGCTGGGAAAGGGAGAAGGGTAATATTTATCATTTGTCATTTGTCATTTGTCATTGGAATGGGTAAATAAGGATGATTAGACGGAAAGACGAGGAGTTGGCAGATCGTTTGGGAACATTGCTTGATGAGTGCGAACAACTAATTGCCATCATTGGTAAAAGCATCTCTACAGCCCGCAAACCCAAACACAGATGATAAATAACCAATGATAAATGCCCAATGATAAATGCCCAATGATAAATGACAAGGAATGTCCATGGCTTCAGTACTGATCGTCGAAGACAACAAAGACGTGTCCTTCATGATATGTGAGACACTGAAATACCATTCAAGCTGATAAATGATCTTGAGAAAAGGGTAACCTTTGAACCGTAACTACTAAATGGAATCGGAGTTTATTGTCCAATAAATCACCCCTTAATTAGCAAAAATTTACGAGGTCTGTATGTCCAGAATATTAGCAATTGACGACAAAGAGGATAATCTTATTGTCATTTCAGCGTTACTGAAGAACCGGATTCCCGATTGCAATGTGATAACCGCACAATCGGGCTCCGAAGGCCTGAAAAAGGCAAAGGCTGAGTCGCCCGATACAATCCTGCTGGATATCAGGATGCCGGGAATGAACGGCTATGAGGTCTGTAAGAGGCTGAAAGAGAACGAGAGCACAAGACATATCCCGGTTATTATGTTTACGGCTGAAAAGATTGAATCCCGGGATCACGTCAGCGGTCTTGATGCCGGAGCCGATGCCTATTTAGCCAAACCTGTTGAAGAATCCATATTGATTGCACATGTTAACGCGACGTTGAGGATAAAAAGGGCAGAAGATGCTCTGCGCAGGGACAGAAATTCATTGGAAGAAATTGTGCAGGAAAGGACGAGGGAACTGCGGGAGTCGGAGGAAAGATATCGCATGCTTGCTGAGAATGTGCACGATGTTATCTCGACGTGGGATATGAACCTGCGGTTCACTTATGTCAGCCCCTCTATCACACCTCTGTGTGGTTACAGCGTTGAAGAAATTATAAACCGGAAACTGGAAAAATTCATAACCCCCGCCTCTTTTGAAGTTGCCACACAAATTATTGAAGAAGCACTGGCCCTGGAAAAACTGGAGGAGAAGGACTTTGGCAGGACATGGGTGATGGAGCTTGAAATAATTTGCAAGAATGGCTCTACGGTGTGGACAGAAGTGGCGGCAGGTTTTGTGTTCGATAAGAATGGCCGAGCTGTCGAGATTCTCGGAATCACGCGAGACATTACTGAAAAGAAACGGGCGGGAGAAGAAAAAGCGAAACTTCAAGCCCAATTCCAACATGCCCAGAAGATGGAATCCATCGGCACCCTTGCTGGTGGTATTGCCCATGATTTCAACAACCTGCTTATGGGTATACAGGGATATGTCTCTTTAATGCTCATGGGTGTTGACTCAACACATCCGCATTATGAGAGGCTAAGAGGGATAGAGGAGCAGGTTCAAAGTGGAGCGGAACTTACAAAACATCTGTTAGGCTTTGCAAGGGGAGGGAAATATGAGGTCAATCCCACTGATCTGAACGAGCTAATAAAGAAGACTTCCAGTATGTTTGGCCGCACAAAGAAGGAGATTAATATCCATAGAAAGTATCAGAAAGATATCTATACGGTAGATGTGGACCGGGGTCAGATAGAGCAGGTGCTTTTAAACCTTTATGTCAATGCCTGGCAGGCCATGCCTAAAGGCGGGAAGTTACATCTCCAAACAGAAAATGTCACCCTCGATGAAAATTACATTAAACCTTTTCAAGTGGAACCGGGGAAATATGTGAAAATATCTGTTACCGACACAGGAGCTGGCATGGATGAGGCAACTCAGCAGAGGATATTTGAGCCTTTCTTTACCACAAAAGAGATGGGCAAAGGGTCAGGGTTAGGGCTGGCCTCTGCTTATGGTATTATTAAAAACCATGATGGGTTTATCAATGTTTACAGTGAAAAGGGCGAAGCCCGCCCGCCTCGCCTGAGCGCTCGCGATGGCGGGCAGGGAGCAACCTTCAACATCTATCTGCCGGCCTCGGAATCAGAGGTCAGCAGTCAGAAGTCAGAGATCAGCGAGGATGTCAGGCACGGAGATGAGACTGTTCTATTGGTAGATGATGAGGATATAATCATCGAGGTTGGTCAGGAGATGCTCAATTTAATGGGATACCAAGCCTTGGTGGCCAGGAGCGGGAAAGAGGCCATAAAGATTTATGAAAAGTATAAAGACAAAATTAATATAATCATTTTGGATATGATCATGCCGGACATGGGCGGGGGAAAAGTCTATGACAAAATAAAGGAGATCAACCCTGATATAAAGGTTATTCTTTCAAGTGGATACAGCATTGAGGGCCAGGCCGCTGAAATATTGAAACGCGGCTGTAATGGTTTTATCCAGAAACCTTTCAATATTAAGGAGTTATCGCATAAGATAAGGAAAATTCTGAGTAATAAATAATTAGTCCCCGTCCTTCGTGCTTTTCGTGGTAAAAAATATTGGAGGTTGAACAGAAGTGGAATAAAAATTGCTTACTATTTTCTCAATATTAGAAAATAGGTAATATCTCAATAAGTTCGGGTATCAGTCATTGCGAGTCCGCAAGTCCGCCAGGGCTCTGGCGGATTGGCGGACGAAGCCCCGCCGTGGCGGGGATAGCGCTGAGATTGCTTCGTCGCTAACGCTTCTCGCAATGACGAAAAATCACAGTTTCCGGAGATTACCCGAATTCATTGAGACATTACAAAAATATAGTGAGAAATGTGTATGGATGAAAAGATCCTTATTATCAGTGATAATCAAAGGGACTGGGAATTCTTTGAGCAAATACTTGGGCCCAAAGGATTTGATATCAAAGGGATGTGTCTTTCTGAAAAAATTGAAGACACAATTCTCAAAGATACTTACGCTGCCATCCTTGCAGATTACGATTTAATTGGAAACAGGTTATATGACTGGATAGGGCTTTTTCAGGAAAGCAGATCCAGGGCCTGTTTCATTCTTTATGGCGAACAAATTGGACCGGATAACATATCGGAAATACTTCAGAAAGGGGCTTTTGGGTTTGTTCCCCGCGCCCTTCTTTCAGAACGGATCTATGATACTGTTTTAGGAGGACTGGAAAACAGGAAGGCCTTTATTAATATTCTGGGAATGATGGATGAGCTAAAAGATGTCAATGAAAAACTTGAAATGGAGAAACATGCCCTAAAGAGCAAGAATCAGGAACTTAGTTTCATCAATCGTCTTAGCAGCGAAATAGCATACGATCTTAACTGGGATAGAATTCTCCCAAGGATTATAGATGCCGGCCTCTTAAAGGTCGTCGATCTTGAACTGTTTGCTATCCTTTACCGAATCAGCGCGAAATGGAGTCTGACCCTGCACCTGCCGGAAAAGAAAATCAATAAAAACGCACTGGAAAAGTTAAAGAAAGATATAGCCGCCAAATTCTTGACGCTGTCAAAAAAAGAAGTGTCAATAAAAAAAATGGCCTTTCATCTGTATCCGGCAAATATTAGTATTTCTTCTTCAGATCCTGTTTCCTTTTCCAGCCAATGCGTCCGACCTCTGAGTTTAGCTGGAAACCTGTTGGGTATGCTTGTTATTGTTCCAAAGAATGGGGAAAAGCCCAAAAAAGGATTGGAAGAGTTAATGTCAACCATCTCGAATATCCTTGCCATGTCCCTGAAGAATGCTCAGGAATATCACAGACTAAAAGAGCTGGCAGTTACGGATGGCCTTACTGAAATCTACAACCACAAAGGGTTTAGAGAGTTTATGCAAAGGGAGTTTCAAAGGACAAGAAGGTATAATAAACCCCTTTCCCTGATTATGATCGATGTGGACAACTTTAAGACTGTTAATGATTCTTTTGGCCATCAGGCAGGCGACCTTATCTTGCGGGAGCTGGCAGGGTGCCTGACAAGATCCGTGAGAAAAGCTGATATAGTGGCCAGGTATGGAGGAGACGAGTTTGCAATTATCCTCCCGGAAACAGATATGGAAAAGGCGAAAATGCTCATGAAAAGGATTTTGCATACCATCAAGAATCATACCTTTGAATGGAGATCTGAAAGAATCAAGATTGAGATAAGTCACGGAATCTCAACTGCGGCTGAGATCGAGAAAGGGCAGGATGAAAAAGAATTGATCCACAAGGCTGACTCCAGTCTTCACCATATGAAGCAATCACGTAGACTTTTGCAGGCGCCTCATAACACCTAACACTTTACACCTGACGAATTCGACTTTTTACGAGTTCATCAATATTCTGGTAAAGAAAAAGAAGAATCTGCCGATAAATTGATGAGAGACTGTTTAATGGAAGAAGGGAAATTTGAAGATTTTGTCTGAAAAAAAATTGCTCTTATCTCAAAGACACTTCGAAACTATTTTGGCAGGCATGTACTGCGGGATTTTAGAGCTTACTCCTGAAGCAAGGATAGTTTATTGCAACCCGGTTGCCGTTTCATTGTTAGGCATGCCTGAGGAAAAGTTATTGGGCTCGGATTTTACAGAACTCTTTCAACACAACGACAATCAAGGGATTAGAAAACTTTTAGACACATCAGATCATACTCCGCAGACAATTTCCGGAAATTCATTTGCGACATTGAATGGCAAAGAGTTCTCCATGAAGATTCTGCCTGTTAAAAGCAAAGGAAAAGAGGCAATTGTTGTTATATTTAAAGATATTAGCCTGCGAAAGAATATAGAAGCCCGGCTTATCCAGGCACAAAAGATGGAAGCAATTGGAACTCTTGCCGGAGGCATGGCCCATGATTTTAATAACCTCCTTATGGGTATGCAGGGTTATGTCTCCCTGATGCTGATGGATATTAAGCCCACACATCCCCATTATAGAAGATTGAAAGCAATAGAAAATCAGGTTGAAAGCGGTACCGAACTTACCAGGCAATTATTGGCCTTTGCCAGGGGAGGTAAATACGAAGTCAAATCTACTAATATAAATGAACTGATCATAAAGACCTCTAATATGTTTGGAAGAACAAAAAAAGAGATGAAAATCCACAGAAAATATCAAAAAGATATCTGGACAGTAGAGGTAGATCAGGGACAAATCGAGCAGACGCTTTTAAACCTTTATGTCAATGCCTGGCAGGCCATGCCCGAAGGCGGAGACCTGAATATTAAGACAGAGAATGTCACCCTTGATGAAACATATGTTAAACCCTTTAAAATAGAACCGGGAAATTACGTCAAGCTCACTATTAGCGATACCGGTGTGGGTATGGATGAGAGGATAAAGGCAAGAATTTTTGAACCGTTTTTTACCACCAAAGAAATGGGCAGAGGAACAGGATTGGGACTGGCTTCTGTTTACGGTATCATCAAAAACCATAGCGGTTTCATAAATGTCTATAGTGAAAAAAATAAAGGAACAACATTTAGTGTTTATCTCCCTGCCTTTGAAAAGACAGTTATAAAAAAAAGGGAGCTGTCTGCTGAAGTCTTAAAAGGTTCGGAAACGATTCTACTTGTAGATGATGAGGATGTAATCATCGAGGTTAGCCTGGAGATACTCAATGCATTGGGATACCAGGTCTTAACGGCCAGGAGCGGGAAAGAGGCCATAGAGATCTATAAAAAGAATAAAGATAAAATTGATATGATCATTTTAGATATGATTATGCCGGACATGGGCGGGGGAAAAGTCTATGACAAAATAAAAGAGATCAACCCTGATATAAAGGTTCTTCTTTCAAGTGGATACAGCATTGAGGGCCAGGCCAGTGAAATATTGAAACGCGGCTGTAATGGTTTTATCCAGAAACCTTTTAATGTTAGTGAACTATCGCAAATCATAAAGAAAGTTCTGCGCTAAATCAGTTTGTTTTGATCATTCCCTGTTCATAAAGTCTGAGAAAAACATCGGTAATTTCAGGATCAAACTGGTTGCCGGCATTTTCCATAATAATCTTGACCGCAACATCATCCGGCATCTTTTTCCTGTATGAACGATCAGTGGTCAAAGCGTCATAAACATCAGCCACAGACAAAATGCGGGAAAGAAAGGGAATTTCCCGCGCTTTTAACTTATCAGGATATCCATTCCCATCCCATCTTTCGTGATGGTGCCTTATTATCTTTTCTTCATCTGACCACATATTAAAATGGCCGATAATATTGCTTCCAACTACAGGATGCTTTTTTATAATCTCATACTCTTCATCTGTAAGTGAACCGGGTTTTAAGAGAATGTTATCGGGAATGCCTATCTTGCCAATATCATGCAGAGCGCCGGAAATGCTTAACTGATCTATCTCCTCCTGCGAACAGCCGATAGCCTTTGCAATCGACATAGCATAGCCTGACACCCTTGTTGAGTGCTGTTTGGTGTATGGATCTCTTGCCTCAATGGTCTCTACAAAGGCATAAAGGGTGGAAAAAAGACTTTCGTAAATATTCTCATAAAGGGCCAGGTTTTCGATTGAGAAAGAGGCATTCTGCGCGAGAAAGCTTGTAAAATAGAGGTCTTTTTCACTAAAACAGCCCCTGTTATCTCTAATAAGTAAAAACAGGACACCAAAGACCATGGACCTTATCTTAAGAGGGATGGCCATGACACTGCCATTTCCATTATTCCCCCTTACGAGTAAAGGCATTCCATCATTTGCAACCTTTTTGATTATGTCCTTTTCTATAAATCCGGCATCTGCAGCAGCCCTGTTTTTATTTTTAACATCTCTAACAAAAGAGGTGATTATCTCAGGATTTGTCATTTCCTGAGTAAAGATACAAAAATGTGCTTCATCGCAACCGGTTACTTCCCCTGACAGGTCTGCCAGTATATGAAAGAGATCTTTACTGGTTTTTGCCTGGTCTAACTGCTTAAAGATCAGATTCATAGTCTCAACTTCTTTTATCTTCTGTTGCAATTCTTGGTTGATCTTCAGAAGTTTCCTGTTCTTTTTAGCCTCCTCTTTTAGTAAAATATTGTCGACAAACAGAGATCTTTCCGTCATCACCCTCTTAATAATGAGAGGAATCTGATCCATTTTGACTGGTTTGGTTAAAAAATCTACCACACCGCTCCTTAGGGTTTCTATTGCATTATCTCTGGAAGGATATCCGGTCATGATTATTACCGGAATCGTGTTATCATGGAGATGGATTTTCCTGGTAAGCTCCAAACCGTTCAGCCCTGGCATGAAAATGTCTGTAATGCAACAGTCAATATCTTTTCTTTCTATTATTTCAAGGGCTTCAAAACCATCTGAGGCGGTTAAAACAGTATAGTTTTTGGTAGCTTCGAGGTATTCCCTGAAGACAGTAAGGACTATCTCTTCATCATCAACAACAAGTATCTTCAAATCTTCATTCATGGGTGTGCATGCCTGTCATCTATTGAGGCTGATCATTTTCAAAAGATGCCCCTTGAATTCCTTGAATTCATTTTCAGTCAGCATCCCATTATCCTTTAAGGAGGTCAGGGCTTGCAATTTATCAACGTAATTGCCGGAAGGGGAATCAGTATTGTAAAGATAATGCAGGCTTGGCGGGCTTGAAGAAAAAAAATTTATATTCCCTGTTTTTTTATCATCTATCAAAAATTTATCCTCATCATCATCCTTCTTTAAAACCATCAATTCACGGTAAGCATCCTGCAATTTGTTTAATAATTCCCTGTTTTCTCTATTTAATTTAATCTTATCTATGGCGTTTTCCACCACAATCTTTATCTCTTCAAGCTTACACGGCTTCCTGATGTAATCATAGGCCCCCTCCCTTATGGCCGTGATAGCTGTTTCCAGTGATGCATAACCGGTGATAATAATAACAATGACATTAGGATTGGCCTTTTTTGCATATTTCAATATATCCAGTCCGCCCACTTTGGGCATAACCAGGTCAACAAGAATCAAGTCATATAAGCTTTTTTGTATGCTTTCAATGGCAGCCAAACCATCGTAGCAAACATCAACCGATCTTTGCTTATCTGCGAAAAGATCATTTAAAATGTCTGCTATAACCTTATCATCATCAACAATAAGGATCTTTATTTGCAGGTTTTTTTTCTCCATGCATTTGTCCGGACACATACCCCGGCAACCCACCTTTAGACATTTTGATCAAATATGAGGCCAACCATTGCGTCAAGCCTGGCTGCAAGGTTTAAAACCTCTGAAGGCGGGATCTCCCTTACGACTTTTCCGGAAGATTCATCTCTCACGGTTACCATGGTCCTGCCGGTAGCTTTATGAACTGAAAATTGCAGATCTATATTCTGGATCATATCCAGGCTCTTCTGCACATCAGCTACTATTTCTGTCATGCGAGATAAATCCTGGGGCTCTGCTGCCTTTTTATCCGCCGCACCTTCCCGGGTTTTTTCATTCCCTGGCGACCGTGCTGCCGGAGCCGGGGGAGCCACACTTTTTCCCGATGCTGTGATAGGTTCAGCTAACATGATGACACACCTCCTTATAGACTTGTATCGGATATTTTTTAAAAAACTTTAGGCAAAATCCTGGATACAGTCGGATGTCGAACTTATAATGCTTATAACCACCTGATATTACCGAGAACAGTTTTTTATTTTTGCGTATTTTGTGCCTTTTTGCGGCTATATCATCTTCTCGTATCCAAAAATCTTGGAGAATATCTTCCCTTCTTTTTGTAACCCTGTGAAGCCTCTCGAACATTACGCATCTTAAGGAGTTCGGTTTTGATGCTCTCGCCTTCTTCTCTTACCATAACCATCAGCTCCCTATCTATGGGAGCAATTGTCTCTATAATGTTTTTTATGTCCTTAAGATAACCGTCAATCAAGCCCTTAAATTTGGCAGAGCCGGCATTGACAATCTTCTCCATTGATAAGTCAATCCTTTCAATCTTATTAATACAATCCTGACGTTGTGAAGCAAGGCCCCCGAGGTTGCCTGCTTCCTTATCATTAAGGGTTTGTTTCATCCTCTTTGTTATGGATAAATATCTATTGAAAACAGAAAGCTTCTTTTCCAGAAACGAGCAAATTTCCTTTCCTGTATTAATATTTTTCATGAATTTACCTCTTTGGACTCCGACCTTTGTCCCATTCCCCATTTCCTATTCTCCATTTCCCATTCCCTATTCTCCATTCCCTATTCTCCATTCCCCATTCCCTATTCCCCATTCCCCATTCTCCATTCCCTATTCCCTATTTCCTTTGCTCCGACCTCTGACCTCTGACCTCGGACCTCTGACCTCAGCAGTCCGACCTCAGCCATGCTGACAAGTGTCCTGTGGCCAGGAGATCGAGGCTCGGAGGCGGGAGCGTGGCAGGAGGCACTAGGCCAACGCCACACCACCGCTTAGCT
>JAPVVG010000124.1 GCA_028571455.1 Desulfobacteraceae bacterium
AATCCACTGGTAAGCATTCAGGCCAAACCTGCAGAATTCGGAGCGGTGCCAGCCGATTCAACCGGCAATGATGCCTATTGACACTTGCGCTTGATACCATTAGCAAGGATTTTCTTCCCGTCTATGGATCATAGTAAAAATTGCAGGCAGAACGACAATCGAAGCGATCAGGCATGAACTGACGCCGATGATAGCCACGTATCCCATACTTTGCAATCCCGGGTAGTGGGCCAGGGCAATAGATCCAAAACCCGCCATAGTAGTCAGAGAGGTCAAAACAACAGCTCGACCTGTTCGACTCATTTCTTCCGGAATCTCTAAATGACCAGATTGACGGAACGTGTTGGTCAGATGAATCCCGTCATCTATGCCAATCCCGACGATCATGGGCAGGACTATTATGTTGAAAAAATTAAAATCCAAACGAAAAATTACCATAATGCCTGTTAAAGTGGCCAGACTGATCATAAGGGGGCATACGCAGAGCAAAAGTAATTTCAGACTTCGGTAATAAATAAAAAGCACTGTGATAATACACAAACATGCCAACCACAGGGCGGATTCAAGATTGTTGATAATAAGTTTCTTTAGATCTCCTGTGAGCAGATTCGGACCGGTCAAGGTATAGCTGTCTCTATCAATTCCTTTTTCGTCTAATTCCCGGATGATCATTTCTTTAAATCGTGTTGTGTCGGCACGTGACCAGAGATCATTCGAGGGAGCGATATAGGTAATTGTTTTAAAATTATTACCCTTTCGAAAGACAAACAAATTTAAGATCTTCCCGAACTCTTTTCCCCGGAGGGATGATGGGAAAAAGAGTTTTTCTGCTGAGAAGGCCCGGGAGAGGCTTTCAAAATATTCGTTGTACATATCCAGTTTCTCAAATCCGTTTTCTTCCAGTGCCGTATTAAATGCCTTTTTGATACGTTTTATATCAAAATCATCGGGATGCTGTCGGATGAATTTTATATTTTTCCTCTGCTGACTGGGTGAAAGCAGGTATTGGCTTATAGATTTAATGCCTGCGATAATGCCGGAGTTTTTCAGTTCCTTCAGGGTTTCATATATTGAGGTATTGATTTCCATGACCTCTGCCTCTGATTTGCCCTGTACTATAAGAAAGGTATTGGCCATGGAACCTCCAAGCCAGCGAGTTACCTTGTCCTGCAGACGGAAGGTTTCGCTATCGGCGGGACGAAAATTCCTGAGGTTGTCATCAAAATTGATTTTAGTTCCAAGAATGGCCAGTAGGCAGACAATTATAAGTGAGGTTATGATAATAACCCCAGGATATTTCTGGAGGTATTTCATGAGGGACATTAGCCCGAAACCGCTGATTGTAATTTTTCTTTTCGAAATTTTTTTGTCTGAGAAAAAGACAAGAAGGCATGGAAGAACAAGAGACATGACCACAAGGCAAAATAAAATCCCTGTGCCGGTCACGATGCCAAGTTCTTTAAATCCCCTGAAGTCTGAAATAGCGATAGAATAAAAAGCGACTGCCGTAGTAATCCCGCCTATTACAATTCCCATTCCAGCTTCCTGAAAAGTTTGCTGCAGTCGGTGTGGTATGTCAAGATCTGCTTTGTCTTCACCAAAGTAACGGTTGACGATATGGAGGGCAAAATCAATTCCCAGGCCCATCAGAACACATGAGAAAACGCAGGTAAGGATATTGAGGCGATGAAAGGCGACGTTGGCGAAGCCGAGTGTCCACAAGAGGCTTATGACCAGAGATACACCGACATAAAAAAGGACTCTCCATGTCCTGAACGACATGCCAAAGAGAAACATTATACTTAAAAAGGAAGTCAGCAGGGTAACCTTGATATCTCTTTTGGTTGTGGCTTCATCACTGACAGCGATCGGATATCCGCCGGTGTAAGATATTTTGATGCTCCCCGGCATATCTTCAAATTGATCGGAGAATTCAGATAAGGAAATATTTTCAAGATGACGAACTTCCATCATTAATTTTTTACTGAATGTGATATTCTGGGGTGGCTTTTCGGGCTTAATAAAGAGGAGATAGATTTTTCCTTCGCCGGTTTGATAATACCCTTTATGTGGCCTGAGCGGTTGTTTTCCCGTGGGAACGGTTATGTTTTCCATCAATAATTTCCTGAGTCCCAGTGGGTCGATATAAACAAGCTCTTTCGCTGCAATACCAAACGGTGTCATCAAGAGAGTCTTATTTTCAATGACCTGTTTGTGAATTTCGTTATCGGATAATATATGGGTCAATTTCTCAAGGTCTTCTGCCTTCAAAAAGAGAGGAAAATATTCAATGAATGTCTGAAATAAAGAGGATAGTTGTTTCTCTTCGCTTTTATATTCCACATCATGGATCAATTGACTCCCGGCAAAGTTTTCTGCCAGGATATCAACAAAAGATTCGGATTTCGTTCGGTCATAACCCGGCGGGACCTCAACCAGAGCAATTAAAATCGAATGACTTCCGATTTCTTCGGTAATCTCGAAGAAATTACGTACTTCTGTATTATTTGAAGGGAGGAGAGAAAAAAAGTTAAGATCGAGCTTTAGTTGGGCAGCAAGAATAATTGCGATCAGGGTCAGGAAGGCAGTAAGGGTTAAGATATGTTTGTGGAAACGATATATGATTTGATGCAATGGGAATAACCCCTTGAGCCAGTTTCATGTTAGCTGAAAATACTTTTTCCGTAAAGCGTTGGCAATATCGGCGTATTTTTGGCATATTCATCTGTTTTATGAGTCAGCCGTTCATAAACAGAGTCCATAATTTTAGGATTCCCTCTCCCAGCCCTAAAAGAAAAGCACATCCCAATATGCTTCCCCCAATCAGAAGCGGATAACCGGTGAGCTTGGAAAATTTCAAGAGTCTCGACAAAAGCACTCCGCTCCACATGCCGCAACCTTTAAGTGGCAGCGTGGTAATAGCTACAACTCCGGGTGCTCCCATGACCTGCATCCAGCGAAAGAGTTTTGATTTGCTGAGGTTCTTTCCCTTTTTTATAGTTCTTTCAGAAAACTTTCGTGCCAATAAGCTGTCAGATATTGTGCCGTACAGATGATAGAATAACGGGATCTGAAGCGTATCAAGCAGAACCACTACGGGCAACAAAAAAGAAGCCTTATATCCCAGAAATTGAGCGCTCAGGATAGCAACAGACCTGCCTCCCACTATATAGAGCGGGATAAAATATATCACAAAATGTTCTGCAAGATTGTTTTTTAAGAATATTACAAGATCAATCATAAATTAAGTTATTATTTATGCCTGTGAAACATGTTTAATGCAAATTTTTCTTTTTCAAGACGTTTGAAACAGATGTAAAGTTAAAATCATTGAGTAGGCGCCCAAGCCTTTTTTCTGTCCTTTCAACCCGTGCATCAAGAACAAACCTCTTAACAAAAGGAAGCATGACGTGGGGATTATTCCTGTCAAATTCCCGGGGGTGAAGGAAGATAACCGCAGGTTGACCCTGTCTGTTCAGTTTTTGTATGGTAAAACGAATAAGATTATAAGGAAAAACTCTTAGTCCCCATCCACCGCCCAGCGGGAAATTGACAAAAGGAGTACTGCCAACCATTGGTGGAAATTCCCATAATTGACCTTCATCAAGTGTCAACCTGTACGGTATTCTGGAATAATCCTGATTGCCGATAATGGGGAGAGGTGTCATGCTCGAATCATATTCAAAACCCTCTTGTTGCAGGATATCAAGAGCCCAGAGAGAATCATCCCGGATTGACCACTCGGGAGCCCTGTATCCTTTAACCGGGTGTCCCGTTATCCCGGTAATGATACTCACAGCTTTCAAGAGATCCTGCCGGAACACATCCGGTGTCATGGTATAAACCTGCTTGTGGGCATATCCGTGTGTGGCAATTTCATGACCGGATTTCTCGATTTCTCTGATCAGATCCGGATGTTTTTCCGCGACAAAACCGAGGACAAAAAAGGTCGCCTGAACCTTTTTTTGAGACAGGATATCCAGTATCCTGAATGTATTTCCTGTAACCCTGCTTTCCAACTGAGGCCAGCTGGCCTCAGATATCAAATCATCTACCCCGCAGATATGGAACCAGTCTTCCAGGTCAATGGTCAGGATATTTTCAACGGTCATAATTTCCTCTTTTTCAGTCGTTGTTTCATGTCCCTGTCATATAAAAAGGTTAGGGGTGTCAGAATTCTGCCAAGGACGGGCAAAGGGTCTTTGAGAGATAAAATGTCATAAGCGGTATTCTTATTCCAAAAGTGGAAATATTCGGGTATCAAGCTCGCTCGTCTCGGGTTGTACACAAAATGGAGAATATCTCCCGGCAACATCCACCGGCATCGTTTCCCTGTCTCGTAATGTTCGACCGGTTTAAACTTTTCACCAAGGGACATGCGATACAGAAGATAAGGAAAATTAACTCCCGCTTCCACGGCCAGATGTAATGAGCCCCAGAATCTCGGGTTGATTTCCATCAGTTTTGGTATGCCGTCACGAGGATCCAGTTTGAATTCAACCATAGCCACGCCAAACCAGTCAAGCTTTTTCAGTAAAGTCAGTGCCATATCCCGAATATCATCGTACCTGGCGCTTTCCCGCAGAGTACTTGCACCTCCCGTTATAGGATATTCCCTCAGACGTTTATGCACAAATGACGCTTTCACATCCCCTCTTTCGTCCATAAGAAAAGAGGCACCATAGCCTGGCCCTTCATGAGAAATAAGTTCCTGAATCATGGGGTAGGGGAAACGTCTGTGAACCGACAGGTATTGGCTCATCAATTCCCCCGGGTTTCTTGGATAAGTTATCCCCACTGCGCCGGAACTTATTTTGGGCTTTATCACTACAGGATAGGGAAGTGTACCCTTCATTTCATTGAGTTGTGTGATATCCTCGATAAACCAGGTTTTCGGTATGGGAATCCCCTCTTGTTCGGCCACTTGAAGAACCTTGTCCTTACGCCGGGCAAAATCAAGTTTATCAAAGGATACAACCGGAACATACGTCAAGCTTGAAAATTCAGAATGATGTTTTGATATGAGCTCCATGGTTTCATCTTCCATGGGCAGGAGCATTTGATATGACCGGCGTGACAATTTATTGTGAAGAAAGTCCACAAACTCCGCTGGTCTAAAGAGAGGTGAGGGATAGACTACTGCCTGATGGCAGTATCTGGAAAAAGCGGCAGTTGCCAGACGAGTGCTTTCGCCTACTGTAACTTTGATACCTTTTTTCCCGAGGGCCCGTACCGCTGCAAGCGACTTTCTCCAATGTCCATCCGTAATGAAAACTTCAGAATTCATAATAAACTCTTTTCATATTTTTGAAGTATGTTCAATAGGTTTTTGATGGATAGTCGCTGTCACTATTTGTTTCTGTTTAAGGTCCAAACTTTAATCTTGCACCCCAAAAGTTCCTTTGCTATAAATATTAGCTTTGTGTATTTTATCTTATTAGAATAATATAATTTTATGGAATTTAAGAATAAAAGAGTAATTATTACTGGGGCCACCAGAGGCTTGGGAAAAGCGATGGCTCTTGCTTTTGCCCGTGAAGGCGCCTGGGTTGCAATTAATTATTCGTCTGATGATAAAAGCGCATTAGAGACAGAATTAGAAATAAAAAACATAGCGCCAAAATCCCTCATTTTAAAGGCAGATGTTTCGTCCAGGACCGATGTCGAGAAAATGATAAGCAATGTTCTGGAGCAATGGGAATATGTGGATATTCTGGTCAACAACGCCGGAATTATCAGGGACAAATTGCTTATGTTTCTTAATGAGGAGGATTGGGATCGGGTGATCGATGTCAACCTGAAAGGGACTTATCTTTGTTCAAGGTCAATTATAAAAACGATGATAGGTAGAAAGTCCGGACGGATTATAAATATCACGTCTCCTTCTGCACTTAGAGGCAGAATTTGCCAGACAAATTATTCGGCCTCGAAAGGCGGAATTATCTCTTTTACCAAATCTCTTTCCAGAGAGATGGCTCGGGTAGGCATTACTGTAAATGCTGTTTGCCCGGGGGTTATTTCCACGGCTATGACAGAAAACTTGGATGAGAAAACAAAGAAAGAATTTTTAAATATAATCCCAATGGGTAGATTTGGTAATCCGGAAGATATTGCCGGGGCTGTCCTTTTTTTGGCTTCAGAAAAGGCACGATATATTACCGGCCATGTATTGGTTGTCGATGGTGGTTTGGGATAAAATAAAAATCGCAAGAGGTAGAGAATGAAAGAAATCGTCAACAATTCAGCGGCATTGATCGAATTTCTCAAGAAAATGATCATTGATGTTCTTAAATTGGAAGATATCACTGTTGAAGAAATCGGGGATGATACCCCTCTTTTCAGGAAAGGACTGGGACTTGATTCCCTGGATGCCCTTGAACTTGTTGTGGCCATAGAGAAAAATTTCAATGTTATTATTGAAGATGAGAATGTTGGCAAAAAAGCTTTCGAGTCCGTCAGTGCCCTTGCTGTATTCATACAGGAAGAATATGGAGAATAGCCCATGCAATGGGTAGAGACAGAGGAGACAGTTCGATTTAACGAGGTAGATCAATGGGGTATGGTCTGGTACGGCCACTACATGGCATGGTTTGAAGTTGGCAGAATGTTTTTACTGCGGCGATTCGATCTTTTGCCAAAGCAAATGGTTGAGTTAGGATATATTGCACCTGTAATCACTTTAAAATGTGATTTTAAACACCCGGCAGCATGCGGAGACTTGATTATTATCAGGACAACGATAGTCAAGCCGGAAATTGCTGCCTTAACATTTAAATTTGAGATATTGCTTAAAGAACAGGGCACTCTTCTGGCCCGGGGAGAGACTACGCAGGTTCTTTTAACAACCGATAATAAAATGATTTATCGACTGACCGGTGAACTTGAAAAGCGAATAAACAACCTGTTAAATTATTGTCAAAAATAGTAAAGTATCTCAAATATACTCAAGAATTTATTCTGGGAAAATAGATGAATAAAGATACATCCAGGCGGGTGGCTGTAACAGGTCTTGGTATAATCACGTCCATCGGGAATTCCGTGCCCGTGTTCAGAGAAGGGCTCTTCAGCGGAAAATGTGGAATTGAGCCGATATCGCTTTTTGATACCACCGGCTTTTCATGCCATTCTGCCGGGCAGATAAAAAACATAGATTTGGAAGGCTTTTTTAATCCCCGTGAGATAAAGCGGAATTCCAGGTGTGATCTTTTGGGGCTCATAGCAGCCGACGAGGCCCTGTCAGACTTCGGACTGGATATTGCAAAATACACCAAAGAGAGAATCGGTGTTGTTCTGGGAGGTGGTGCAGGCGGTATGCTCTCCTGGGAGAAATATCGGCGTGCCTTATGGTTAAAAACCAGACCAAGACCTTCCCTTCTTCTTCCCGCTGCACCCTGCACCTTGACGGATCTTGTTGCCAGTCGTTATAAACTAACCGGATTAAGAGCTACTATTTGTACAGCCTGTTCTTCCAGTACCACGTCGATTGGTTATGGTTTCGACTTGATTCGCTCAGGTGACCAGGATATTGTTGTTACCGGTGGAAGTGAATCTCTTTCAGAATTAACTTTTTCCGGCTTCCATTCTTTGAGACTAATGGATCCTGAGTATTGCCGTCCCTTTGACAGATACCGGCGCGGCCTTTCATTAGGGGAGGGGGCTGCAATCCTCATATTGGAAGATTATGAACGCGCTGAAGATAGAAATGCAACAATTTACGCAGAAGTGCTTGGCTATGCAACAAATTCAGATGCCGTACACATTACATCCCCGGATGCCGGAGGGATGAGCCGAGCAATGGTACAAGCTTTAAGGAATGCAAATATTGATGTAGATCAAGTAGGCTACATCAATGCTCACGGAACGGCTACCAGGATAAACGATCAGATGGAAACAAGAGCCATAAAAAATGTTTTTGAAGGACATGCCGGAGATTTAGCAATTAGTTCGACAAAATCCATGGTTGGCCATTGTCTCGGTGCTTCAGGAGCAATCGAGGGAGTAGCCACAGTTCTCGCTTTGCACGAGCAGGTTGTTCCACCGACGATACATTTGGAACTTCCTGATCCGGATTGTGATCTGGATTATGTTCCCAATTATTCCAGGAAACAGGAAATTAATTTTGCCATGAGCAACTCGTTTGCATTTGGAGGGAATAATGCATCGGTTGTATTTGCAAGAAGTAAAGTATAAATAAAAGAGTTCAAGAGTATTCAATGATCGAAATTGCCGTTACAGGTATAGGTGTCATCAGTCCATTGGGTATAGGTCGGGAAACCTTCTGGGAAAGCTGCCGGAAGGCAAAGACGGGAATAAAGAAGATCACATCCTTCGACACTACATCTTTACGATCTAATATAGCCGGCTGGATTGATGATTTTAATCCACGGCACTTTTTGCCACCGAAAAGTTATCGACGAATGGGTAGAGTTTCAAGGATGGCAGTTGCCTCCAGCGTGGAAGCATTGCAAGACAGCGGACTTGACATCAATAGTATCGACAGGGAAAGAATTGCTGTCATCATGGGAACTTCATACGGAAGCAGTTCTCATATAGAAGATTTTTATATAAGCCTTCTCGAGGAGGGACCTCGGGGAGCCCATCCTTTTCTTTTCCCGGAAACTGTACCTAATGCCCCTGCAAGCTATATTGCCATGTTTCATGGTATAACAGGTCCCAATAATACCTTCTGCCAGAACGAACTTTCCGCGGAAAATGCCATAATGTATGCCCGGAATCTCCTGTTGCAAAATCTGGTGGACGTTGTCCTGGTGGGTGGGGCTGATGAGTTGTCAGCAATGCAGTATACCTGTTATGATGCCGTAGGCGCCCTAAACAAGGTCAGGGCAGAAAAAGGTGAAACTATCAGACCCGAACCCGGAAGCGGTTTTATCCTTGGGGAAGGAGCCGGAATCCTGGTTATGGAAAGAATCGATGTGGCACGTAAGCGGGATGCGAGAATATACGGAGTAATGAAATCGGGCGCCATCAGGGGAGGAATGACGGACATTGGGCATTACGAAATTGAAGGCGAACAGATGGCACGGGCTGTATTCCTTGCTATAGAAAATGCCGGTATGGATCCCGGTGAAATTGATCAGATAGATATTTCTGCCAATTTTACAGGTGAACTTGATAGAATGGAATATAACCAGCTCAGGCAAATCTTCAGAGGACGAAATGACAATCTGGAAGTGACACCTTTGAAATATCTTATGGGTGATTTTGGAGGCGCCGGGATCATCAGGGCGGCGGCTATTCTTCTGAGCATTTATAACAAGCTGCCTCTTCCCACCGTAAACGCTGAAGTATTGAGAAGTGAAGCCGAAAATTTCCCGGTGTGGAATATTTCCACGACCGGCAAAACAGATACGGCCCTGATGACAAGCGCCACGTTTGGCGGGGGGACGAGCAGCCTGATCTTTGCCAGGAAGTAATGAATAATTATGAAAGTTCTTCTTGTCTCACCTAATATAGAGTCATTACCCGATCCCGTTTTTCCACTTGGTTTAGCATACATAACCGCCGCCTTGAAACAGAACGGAACGCAGTGCCAGATTCTGGATCTCTGTTTTGTCGAAGATTATGAAGCCTCGATTGCATATGCCATAAAATCTTTCCAACCCGACATTATTGGCCTGTCGTTAAGAAATATTGATAACGTTAGCTATCCGAATTATGTCACATACCTTCCTTTTTACCATCAGGTCGTGCAGGAAATCAGGAAGCAAAGCGAGGCGATCATCGTCGCAGGGGGAAGTGCTTTTGCCCTGTTGCCTGAATTACTTCTGGAGTATCTCGGTGCAGATTTTGGCATTGCAGGTGAAGGTGAATCCTCCTTTGTCAGGCTTGTTAACGATCTAAAAGGGGGGAAGAACATACAGGATTTTCCTGAACCAAAAATTATAAACAATTATTGCGGAATCATTGAAGACCTGGATATACTTCCACTTCCTGACAGATCAGAATTCGACAACGAGGCCTATTTGAAATTTGGAGGAATGGGCAATATTCAGACCAAAAGAGGTTGTCCGTTCAAGTGTATTTACTGTACCTACCCGATCATTGAAGGGAAAAAGGTAAGATTACGGAGTCCGAAGCTTGTCTGTGACGAGATTGAGGACATGCTGAAATACGGGACAGACAATATCTTCTTTGTCGATAACACGTTCAATTATCCTACCAGTCATGCCGAAGCAATCTGCCGTGAGATCATTAATCGGAAACTTCCTGTTAAATGGAGTTGTTATGCCAATCCGGGATTTATCACCCCTAATCTTATTGAATTGATGCTCGATGCAGGTTGCACGGGAGTGGAATTTGGGAGTGATGCCGCTCATCAGACCATGCTGGTCAATCTTGGGAAAAACTTTACTGTTGATGATCTCAGGGGTGCCTCGGACATTTGCAGGCAGAAGGGAATGTCATTCTGTCATTCCCTTCTTTTGGGAGGACCGGGCGAGACAATGGAAAGTGTACATCAAACAGTGAATGCCATACTTGAAATGTCTCCCACTGCCGCTATCTGTATGATTGGTATCAGGGTATTTCCGGGAACCAGATTATCTGTCGTAGCCATGAAAGAAGGATGTATTGATCCTCATGAGGATTTTTTGAAACCCGTGTTTTACCTGTCGCCTTCCATAGAAAATGAAATCCTAACTTTCATAGAAAAGTTTTCAAAAGAAAATCGAACCTGGATATTCCCTGGCATGAATATTAATATGAACGTGGACCTGCAAAGGAAACTGCGTCGTTTCGGAATCAAGGGGCCTCTGTGGGAGTACATGAAGACCGGAAAGAGGTTGAGAAGTATGCGTGAAAATCTGGGCAAATAACAGGTTTTTATTATGGCAAGAGGTATGATATATAATACTTTTGTCATGGTTGATAACTGGACGGAGATAAAACTTTGCTTGATGAGTATTCAAAGACTATAATGGCATTATGAAATTTCATGACGAAAGAGGTAATAGATAGTGTCAAAAATCTGTGTAGTCATTCCGGCGTACAATGCCGCTCAAACCATCAGGGATGTGATTAAAGGATCGTTACAATACGTTTCTGATGTTATTGTTGCAGATGATGGTTCAACGGACGATACGGCTGATATTGCTGCCGAAGCAGGCGCCAGGGTCATATTGATCGAGAAGAATTTTGGAAAAGGAAATGCATTGAAGGCGCTTTTCCGGAAGGCTATCGATGAAGGATATGATGCTGTAATAAGTGTGGATGCGGATGGGCAGCATGATCCTGCAGATATCCCCCGTTTCATTGAATCGCATTATAACTGTCCTGAATCCGTTATCGTTGGTTCCAGGATGCATGACATACATAAGATCCCGAGAGGGCGGTATAATTCGATGCATGTCGCGCGGTTCTACGTTTCTCTCGGTGCAAATCAATTCATAGAGGATACGCAGTGCGGTTTCAGGCTGTACCCTCTCTCAACAGTCAGAAACATCCTTCTGACAACCGAACAATATGTGACTGAAACGGAATTTTTGTTGAAGGCGGGAGATTCGGGCGTTAAAATACGACCTCTTGAAATAGAAACGATATATAGCAATAATGTAAGCCATTTCAAACCTGTAACAGATATTGTTGCCATATCCTTCTATGTTATCTCTTATCTTCCCACCAAATGGTTTTTAGAGGCAATGTCATCTGACAGGCCGAACACCTATTCACGGAACAATTTTCGAGATCTCATCGGCAAAAACAAAATATTAGATATGGCCTTTGAGATATTTTCCGTGCTCACTGTTTTTCTTGTTCCTCCCTTTTTTATGACCCTGCGGCTTTTATTGTCTCCGTTTATTAAAAATAATTTTGCTTCAACCCGAAAGCTTCACTGCGGTTTCTTTAGAATTCTGATTACGACGTATCTGGTTCCGCTCCTCTTGATCATTGCCCCTGTAGAGAAGTTTTTAAACACCTCCGGCGTCAAGGTAAGGCTTGTGGACAGATTTCTTAAACATGTTGTCCCATCCTTTCCGGGGGGGCATGGAAAGTACATGCTGTAAGTATCCGAATCTGCAATATTAACCGATGTGCGCAAAGAAAGAGGTCGAAAGATGAAAAAAATTGATTCCTTATCTAAAAGCATTTTCAGTTTAAAAAGGAGGTCATAATGATAAAATCAGCGATTTTGAGATTACCCGGATTTATAATAATTATCATATTTGTCACTGCTATCTTCGGATGCACACATTATTATACACCAAAACAGTATCCCTTGAAACCAGGAATGGTTGAGAAACTCAGGGTTAATCAACCAGTTACTATTGTAAATGACCAACCCGATACAGAGAATAAAATTATTGGAGGACAAGGTGGCCATAAATGGCTGGGAAATTTAAACCAATGGACAGACACTGCGATTCGTTTATTAAAGAATGAGTTTGAAAAAAGAGATATTACTGTTACAGAAAATTCACCAAAAGTTTTGTACCTTAAAATAAACGATGCAAATTTTTATTGGGGATTTTTTCAAATTCGTTGCATATTGTATCTCACAGCAAGAACAGGTGATGGTTATAAAAATGAATTTGAAGGAAATAATGCCTCTGGGGCGACAATATACAGAGCAGCCGACGGGGCGGTCACAAGAGCTGTAGCAGCTATGTTGAATGATCATAAAATCAGAGAATATCTTGAAGGTATTAGTGAACCTGCATGCGAAAAAAAGTAAGAGGTTATGAAAAAACATCTAAGGCGGCGAAGCCGCAACCACAAAATCCAAAATCCGGGTACATCCACGACAGGTAAACAATACCGGATCGGGGTCACCCATTCAACCTCTTTGAACCTTTCCTGATCTGTCTTTCCTTCCAGTCGTAATGCCCAGGCAAGTGGAAGGTCCATGTTGTAATGCCTGGCTATGTACTCCATGTCATGGCCCTGGGAGTGCAAATTGTTAGTTTCGCCAAAATTGGCATTATTAACAATTTGAGTGATCCTGCCTCGGCTCATTCCCACCACCTTCCCAATTTCATCCTGCGCCCAGCCAGTGCAGATTCCGGCCCAAACCTGCCACCCATTCCGGAACATAGTTTGAAGTTATTCCTTTCAAATGGCCTGTAGATCTTGATCGTGTGCCTTCTATTAAGAGCTGCACCTTTTTCCCGATTAATTTTTTGTAAAACTCCATTTTCTTATTATTTCCCATCTCTCGCATTTTTTGATATCTTATTTTGATAGTACCCGGAAAGATTCGGTCCAAATAGCTGTTTACTGGCGGAAAACGGAAAAACATGCAGATAGGTTCCTGGTAGTTTTTTTATTAGCCTTTAGTGTCGCGAAGCGGCATAATTTTCATAAATTACTTTAAGTATTGTTGTAGATTCAACATGTTAAATGAAAACAGGCGCTGACCCTTTTTGTCGATGATAGTTCATTGTAAGTTTTCATTGCCTTCTGGTTTGGCTGAGCAATAAATCGTATGCCCTTTTTAAGAAGCAATTTATCAAGTCCCGGCTCAGGCTTCATTAATCCACTGACACCTGTGCCGGCAATGATGACTTCCGGCTTAGATTCAATAAGTTTGCTTATATCATCCGATGAAAGAGTGTGCCCTTTTCTTCGATACCACGAATCCTCTATATGCCCGTCAGGATAGATAATAAGGTCTGAAGTATATTGTTTTCCTTCAATAACAATGACCCCAAATGAACAGCTTGTAATCACTTTATTCTCCAGTCTCTATGACTGTCCCCAATGCGTGCACTTTTTTGCGAGAGCAGCGTTTCCCTAATTGTTCTTATATGTTTTGCCGACCACTTGCTTCCTAAAAAAGTCAATCACTTCACTCAACTGGCTAGCCGTAGATACTTGCAACTCTATCCCGGCATCAGCGAAAACGTATGCCGGCCCTTTTTTATGTAAATCCTCTTTTACCACCACCACGTCTACTTTATGCTCAAGCAGCCACTCGGCCACGCGAATCCCTTTGGCCTTAGAAACCTTAGTATGCGGATTGGTTAATACCTCCTGCCGTTCAATGTTCCCGTCGGCCAAACGCAAGAGTACCACGGCAAAGTAAGGCGCTTCGCCAAAATGAGCGCTGACCTGCTCCATACTGTCTGCAAGCGGTACCGCAATGCGCAGGTGCTCGTGCACCTGGGGCTCATAGTGAATCACCACCCTGTCTACCAGAGGCATCTGTTTTCTGATGTCTGCTTCGATATGTTGACTGATTGCATGAGCTTTTTTCAGATCGCCGGTACGCAAAACCACCTCTGTTTCCAGGAAGCGGTAACGGCCTGCGTTCCGGCCCGCCAGCCGTCGAACCTCTGTTACCATTGGCTGTGACTCGATAATCTTTCGTACCTGGTCCAGCGTTTCAGGGTCAAGGGAGGCATCGAGGAGCACGCGCATCCCGTCGGAAAGTATCTCCCATCCGGCATAACCGATAAAAATAAGGACCAGTCCGGCCGCAATGTGATCTATGGTTATTCCAAAAAAATCTATATTCAATCCAAAATAGTGAAGTCCCACCGCTAACAGCACCACCAGTGAAGAGAGCACATCAACCTGACGATGGCGACCCTCGGCAATCAAGGTAGGTGACTTCGTGCGCTTGCCTGCAGCAATCGCATACTGCCCAAACAAAAACGTGATTAATATTCCCGCTGATAACCAGCCGATGATCCCCAACGTAATAGTTGGCGGTTCTGCACCTGGTGAGAGGATGTTACGGACGATTTCGTATCCTGCAAAAAAGATGAACATCGCCATAATCACCGAGATTACATTTTCAATCTTGTACAATCCATACGGAAACGTGGGACTTTTCCGGGTCGATAATTTTAGGCCACCTAATATAGTGAGAGAAGCGACAGAATCGGTTGCGGAGTCGATCGCACTTGCGGCAACGGCCAAGCTGCCCGAAAAGTATGCGAGTACGCCTTTGATTCCTGTGAGCACAAAGTTAATGAGTAACGCATAAAGAGCTACCCGCTCAATCTGTTTGACTTCTTTGGTAAGAGTATTGTTGTCCCTGTCAGTATGTATTTCTGAGTTATTCAAGGATGAACCTAACAACCTGAGTAGTTACGTTTTTTTGAAATAGTGGTTAATCGCTTCTCGTATCGTTTGGATGACTAATTTGGCGCAGTGCTGTGCTTCGCCGGGCAGGCTGTTCAGCGAACGGATGATATCTTCGTGCATCAAATCATATGCTTCATCCAATGTTTTGCCTTCAGCCAGTTCAGCGCCTACGGAAGCGCATGCGGCGCTGTTGGGACACCCATTGGTGAGATAGCGCGCCTGTTCGATTCGCTCGTTTTTTATCTTGAAATATATCTCAATGGTATCGCCACATGGCCCTGTAACCTTGGCAAAGGTATCGGCATCTGGAATAGCACCCCGATTTTTTGGTCTGAGCCACCGTTCAATAACCTCAGCAGCAATTGCCTCGTGTTCCCCATGTTCATGTTCCTTGCGGCGCTGAAAAAAAGCTTCCACAAACTTTAAAACCTTTGGTGCATCTTCCTTGGGAGCGTTTAGTTTTTTCGCATCTTCGAGAATATCGGCAACTGTTTTGCCATCCTTTAAAGCGGCAATGGTTAACAGGAGCGCGAGAGGTCTGATCCCCTTTGGTCCATGAATGTAAACAGGATACTTCTTCTCATCAAAAACGGTCTGATAAAACATACTTAATTTGTCTTCCGACAATCCATCGCCCTTAACAGGCAGATGAATATAGCGAATCCCCATACTCTGAGCGAGCCGTGGCTCGTCAGGGTTACTAATCTCTTCCCCGGCTCTCAAATCAACGACCGTCTTAAAGCCTTTTTGAGCCAGATCTTTGATGCCTGCCTCATCGGGGATACCCCCAACAGATATATTTTTATTAAATTCAATAAAAAACATATATTGACCTCTGTTTTGCCGATAGTCCAATCATAGGAGTGAATCCTGTCATTTCACGCAACACCGCTTAGGGCTCGGATGCGGCACTTCCGGCCATGCCGGCTTTTAAAGCTTTCAGTTTCTCAATGGTAAATTCGGTCACCTTTCGTTCTTTGTTGAAAAAACGAATCATGCGCTCTATAAACGCTTGCTGCTCAGCATAGGTATCATAGTATTCTAAAAGTTTACGGGTCTTTTCGAGATTCTCCTCTACCTGCTCCGGAATTTTTTCACTGTCATGTCGCACTGCCTCCTCAGGACAAACATCATGGCACTTCGCACAACGAATACATGACTCTTCGTCGATCTGGGCTTTGTCCATTTCATTGAACGTAATCACCCCTACCGGACATTCGTCTATACAAATGCCGCAGCCATTGCACATCTCCTGATTAACCCATGGCATTTTTCAACCTCCTTTTTTCGCCTTCCTTGTACTTGAATCCTGCTTTTAGCGGGAAGCATTTTTCAAAAGTCTCGCTCTTTACCTGATCATCTAAATTTGGTTCTGTTGGGGAATTCGCTCGCTATTGCGGTTCAATATGTTATAAAGTGTTATTTGTAAGAATTAAATCAAATAGTTCTTGCCTTTTACAGGAGTTTTGGTAAGGCAAGAACCTAATTTAAGTAAAATTTACTTAAATCATAGCATATAATCAAGTAAATAAATGCGAATGCGATATTCTGAGGTTTACATAGAGTCTTTTGGTTATGAGCTTGCTCCTAACATAGTGACATCAGATGATCTTGAAAAACGTCTGGAGCCGCTTTATGAAGCTCTTCATTTTCAGAAGGGGCAATTGGAAGTTATAACAGGAATTTCCGAACGCAGATTCTGGGATCCGGGTTACAAAATGTCTGAAGGGGCAATTAAAGCAGCACAAAAGGCTATCGAAGCCTCAGGCATTTCTCCTGAGTCTATCGGCATGCTTATTTATGGCGGAGTCTGCAGGGACAATTTAGAGCCTGCAACCGCGTGCGCTGTGTCACATGGCCTTGGCCTGAGCCCTAACACCCTGATTTATGACGTGTCAAATGCCTGCCTGGGAGTTTTAAACGGAATGCTGCAGGTGGCTAACGCAATTGAACTTGGCCAGATCAGGGCCGGCCTTGTAACGGCCTGCGAGTCTTCACGCGAAATAATTGATATTACTATTGAGCAGCTCCTTGAAGTTAGGGATATGGATAATTTTAAGAAAAAAATTGCTACGCTGACCGGCGGTTCAGGGGCTGTAGCCATGCTTTTAACGGATGAGTCGATCACAGGCCAGGACAGTCATCGGCTTATTGGAGGGGTAATAAGGAGCGCCGCAGAGCATTATAAATTGTGTCGTTGGGGACCGGATACAGGAATACCCGCCGCCGGACTTAATATCATGGAAACAGATTCTGTCAGTGTGTTGCAAAACGGCGTGACTCTTGGGATAGAAACGTTCAATGACTTTAGAAAAGAGCTGTCACTACCTGATGATAAGCCGGATAAAATTATTTGTCATCAGGTGGGAGCGACCCATCAGAGAACCATGCTTGAATCTATAGGGATTCCAAAAGAAAAGGATTTTACCACCTTCGAGTTTCTTGGAAATATCGGCACCGTGTCTCTCCCCATTACCGCTGCAATAGCATCAGAACGTGAGTTTCTTATGCTTGGTGATCTGGTTGGATTTTTTGGAATCGGCAGCGGTCTTAACTGCATTATGCTGGGCATTGAGTGGTAGAGTGTGCCAGAGGGCTGTTTTCTGTGTCAAAAAAGATTAATATTTCCGGTTTTCGTCATCTATACCCGTTTAAATCCCACTACATGAATCTCAAAGGGTTGAAGTATCATTTTATTGACGAGGGAGCCGGCGATCCTGTTGTAATGATTCACGGAAATCCTACATGGTCTTTCTATTATCGTGAACTAATTAGAGAGCTTTCAACACATTACCGCGCAATTGCGGTCGATCATATTGGATGCGGCCTTTCCGACAAACCAGATAAAAATGGATACGATTACAGGCTCAAAAGCCGGGTAGATGATATTGAAGCCATGTTTGACCATCTTAAGTTATCAGAAGGGGTTACACTTATACTCCATGATTGGGGCGGGATGATCGGCATGGCCTATGCTTTGAGGCATCCAAAAAGGATAAGTCGCATAGTGATAATGAATACCGCCGGTTTTTTCCCGCCGGGCAAAAAGAGGCTTCCTTTCAGACTGCGGCTTGTGCGGAATATAAGGCCGTTTGCAACTCTTGCGGTCCTCGGCTTTAACCTCTTTGCATATAGCGCCCTGTTTATGGCATCATACAAAGGGCTTTCCAAAGATGTAAAATCAGGGCTTATTTCCCCGTACAACTGCTGGAAAAACAGGATAGCGACCCTTTGTTTTGTCCAGGATATTCCTGTTGGAAAAAACGATCCAAGCTATGCCCTTGTAAAACATGTGGATGAAAATTTGCATAAACTTGGGGTCATTCCGATGCTCATATGCTGGGGCAAACACGACTTTGTTTTTGATGTATCATACCTTGCCGAGTGGCAGCGCCGTTTTCCGGAGGCAGAGGTCAACTTGCTTTCAGATGCAGGCCATTATGTTCTGGAAGATGAGCCCAAAAAGGTTTGTCTGCTTGTCAAAGATTTTTTAACCAGGCATCCTGTATGATAATATTTTAGATTTCTGGTTTTGTTTCGTGTTTTCGTACTTTCGTGTTTTGCGGCGTACGCCTTGAAAAGAGACGTGATTAATTTATTCTGTGATAAGAGTTTTTTGATGACAAATGAAGGCTGATAGCAATATTATAAATATTTCGTCGTATTTGAAAAGGATGGCCGGTCTGCAGCCGTATAAAAGGGCTGTTGTCTATCCTGCAGGCCGGGATAAATACAAAAGGGTTGCATACTCTCATCTTACATTTCTGCAGCTTGATCATGAATCGGATTGTTATGCGCACGGACTGGAAAAGGCGGGGATTAGGCGCGGGACAAGAACCGTTTTAATGGTAAAGCCCGGCCCGGAATTTTTTTCCTTAACATTTGCGATATTCAAAGTAGGCGCTGTGCCTGTTGTAGTTGATCCGGGAATGGGAATAGGCCGCATGCTTCTGTGTCTTAAGGAAAGCAGACCGGATGCTTTTATCGGCATTCCGGTGGCACACGCACTTCGAATCCTGTTTCCAAAATATTTCAGGACAGTAAAAACAAACATTATAGTAGGCAAACGCTGGTTTTGGGGAGGGCTTACTCTGCGAGAGATCCGGCAGATTCCATGGCAATCGTATGATGCGGTTAAAACTACCAGTGATGAAACAGCGGCCATCCTGTTTACAACCGGAAGCACAGGCCCTGCAAAAGGGGCGGTATATACTCACGGCATATTTGATGCCCAGATACGTCATATAAAATCCCACTTCAACATAACAGAGGATGAAATCGATCTTCCCACATTCCCGCTTTTTGCCCTGTTTGATCCTGCATTGGGGATGACAGCGGTAATACCTGATATGGATCCTACAAAACCTGCGCGCGTAAATCCTGAAAGAATTGTCGAGGCGATAATAAACCAGGGCGTAACAAATATGTTTGCATCGCCCGCTCTACTGAATCGTGTGGGACGCTATGGAAAAAGCAAAGGGATAAAACTCCCATCTTTGAAAAGGGTTGTTTCAGCCGGAGCGCCTGTATCTCCATCCAACATTGAGAGGTTTGCCTCTATATTACGTGATGACGCAGAGATCCACACACCTTACGGCGCAACCGAAGCAGTGCCTGTAATATCAATCGGAAGTAATGAAATCCTTGCTGAAACCGGAAAACTCAGCGAGCAGGGGTTTGGCATTTGCGTTGGTCGTCCCCTTGAGGAAATACAGGTTCGTATTATTAAGATAACCGATGATCCGATTGAAAAATGGTCGGACAGTCTTATGGTTTCTAACAGTGAGATCGGCGAGATTACGGTTAGCGGAGATCTTGTCACAAAACAGTATTTTGAAAACACCCTGGCAGATGCGCTCTCAAAGATTAAAGATGAAGACAGGGTGTGGCACAGAATGGGAGATCTTGGCTGGATGGATAAAAAGGGGAGAATCTGGTTTTGCGGTCGTAAAAATCACCGGGTAATTACTGAAGACGGCACACTTTTTACCATTCCGTGCGAGGCAATTTATAACAATCATCCAAAGGTGTTTCGAAGCGCCCTTGTGGGCATAGGATCCCCGCCAAAACAAAGGCCTGTGATATGCATAGAGCTTGAACCACGAGATAGCAGGGGTAAAAAAAAGCAGCTTATGGTTGAGCTTTTTGCGCTGGCAAAGAAAAGCGTTTTGACAAAAAATATCGATACAATCCTGTTTAAGAAAGCATTTCCGGTTGATATAAGACACAACTCAAAGATTTTTCGCGAAAAACTGGCGCTATGGGCGGGGAAGAAATTGTAAGTGATCCGCCAAAGGGCTCTGGCGGACTAAAGTTATCCGCCTCCGGATCCACTCAACGCATTTCAAAATAAAGCATCGCTTATGGCAGTTATACAGTCTCTGGATATTTGTAAACGTTCAAACCGATTACAACATCAGTGCCCTCGATTTTCTGATTACCTCGGGTGCTGGCGACTGTTATTGTTTTGCCGGATTTTGAGGGGCCGAACTCCTTTGTCAAATCTATCTCAATAATCAGCTTATCGTCTTTAACTTCATATTTTACATTCTGCATTTCCTCACCTCTTTTTTGTATTTATGCTTACAATTATCCAACATAGCCTGCCCTGCCTGCCCCGTAGCTCCGGCAGATGGTACTGGGGTGAAATCATGTTTGCTTTTATTTAACTGGGGTCAAACACCTTCTTCAGTTCAATTACCACGTCAAGTTATAAACTGATGTGCGCAAGTCTACCCTTGAAAATTATTTTCTATTAGCTCTTTGTGCTTTGGTGTTAAGTATCCGCATTGTTTGACAATCTTAACAATTTCAGCCTTTTTAATTTTGGATAGGTGGCCTATTTCCTTAGCTTTATTAATTTCGTTAGGGTAGATCGTTATTATTGTGGCTGTATTAATGTAAGAATCATGGTCTAAAAACGGAAATTCTTTCTTTTCAATAATGACTTGAGCATCGGGAGTGGACTTTCGCGGCTTAGAATTAATTAGGAAAAAGAGGGGGGTTTTTGAACATATACAAACAACATATTTATAATCTGGGATAAATGCACAATAAGCATGTAATATATCTCCGTGCTTTAATGTCATTAAAATCTCGCATATTGTGCTGTACAACGTATCTCTTCAATAATTTCATCTTTATTTACATTATCTTCATCTACCATCAACAGATAATCAATTGGTCTTTTTTCCCCCGTTTCAAGCCAGGTCTTCTCCTGGTGGCTTATATTTTTTAGGTCGTTAAAAGATATATCACCATATTTGTTAAGAGCATTTTCAAGACATTCAATATCAGTATCGGAAAAATATTCTAATTTTGGGGCTCTTAGTGCAGTTAAGTTTTCATATGGTTCCTTATTAACAATCAATGAAGCCGAGAAATAATCTAAATAATTTGGGTCTAACCATGAATTTTTTGTAATTAAATCCCTAACGGTAGACGGTACTTGCCCATAAGACATTCTTATATAAGTATCGCCAATGATTGGTCTTGCATATTTATTTAGATGTGTTTTTTCTGCATAGTATAGAACTTTGGCAATATGATATATATCAATTCCTGGCTTTTTGGTTGCTAACCAAATTAAGGTCTCTATGGCTTTTTCGTAGTTCACGCGATATGTAATTTTTTCTTCCACGATAATCTCCTTTCATGAATTATAAAATGTTTTCATACCGCTTATCGGCTTAATTCTATTTAAAATAGAACCGTAATTCTAAAAAATCAAGAAAAATCAAACTGACCCACTACCAAAATTTAGCCTAAATTAATCGGCTATGCACGCTCTACACGAACGTCCCCATCTACTGTTCGATTTCCCTTACAATAATATGATGTAGCGCACCAGGATCGTCTATGCGGGCGACGAAATCAGGTTCACAAATCCAACTCTGCCCCGTTTTCATTGAGCCAGAGCGAATATTTTTCATAGTCTGTCATAACACGGGATACCAGACGCCAGAATGTGTCCGAATGAGCACGCTCAATAAGGTGAACCATTTCATGAACCAGCATATAATCAAAGACCCAGATAGGAGCCATGACCGAACGCCAATTGAAATTAATGACACCGTTTCGGCCACAGGATGCCCAGCGGTGGCCGAGGTCTAATATTCTGATATCTTTTACTCTAACCCCGATCCTTTTGTCATAGCGTGGTATGCGTTCTTTAAGCTGCCTTTTGCCCTGTTTTTTGTACCAGGATATAAAATGATTCCGCGCATTGGCTTTTTCCGTTTCTGGAAGTTCAAAATAGCCATGCCATAAACGCAGTGGCACGGCTTTCGGTGACTTTTCCGATTTTAATCCGGCATTATCTATAAATTTAAGCCGGTAACTCTTGCCAAGATATAAGAACCCTTGACCATTAACGAACTCTCTCTTTGGCCTCTCCCTGTTCAGTACCTTCTTTTTTGCCAGTTTTTGATGAATCCAGATTTTCTTTTCAGAAATAAACTTCTCGATGTTATTCAGTTCTGCTTGACGAGGAACCTTCACGATAACGGTCCCATCTCTCTCTATAGAAATCCCCATAGATTTCCGGTTAGATCTCTTCAATCTATATTCAAAACCGTCCATTTTCCCCACTATCATCACGATCTGATCAGCCTTAAATGCAAGGCTTTTGCCAGTTCCATAAAACGATCCGCAAGCTTCTCCTGTTTCTCAAAAGGAACAAGATTGCGATCATCCACTTCATTGATAATCCACGTTCTCAATATGTTCTGCGCATGCCTGTTTCGCCAAAAATCAACAATACCGATCTCCTGCCGGATATGATCCACAATATCAACAACTGCTTCACAGAAATCTTTCATTTTCCGCTCTTCAGGTTTTTTTCCGTACTCATCAATCAAGATTCCCAGAAACGGCGCCTGTGTCTTTGGATCCAGACCTGTTTGATCTTCTTTCCGGCCTTTTTTTGTTTCCTGAATGAATTTTTCAAGTTCTTCCCTCAGGGCTTCCCAGTTCTCATGAAAAGCATCGAGGATATCCTTCAATCTTTCGCTGAGCTTTTTATAAAAAGCAGGATCTTCGTTAAGGTGTTTTTCAATATGAAATCTAATGGCGTGTTCCATTTCCAGGGCCTGTGACTTTTTCGATTTGATCGCTCCTACTTCCTTTTCAAAGTTTTTATCCAAAATAGATATGGGCGGGACTTTTGGATTAACGCCCTGTGCAATAATGTGCTCATCAATCAACTGTTTTACTTTATTTCCCACCCCTGCGATGTTAAGTTGTGAATCTCGATATCGATTAGCCGCGGTTTTATTAATAAATCCGAGAAGCTTCATGTCGTAGATATACGGCAGGGCCTCCGGGCGCGGCAGTATAATGTCCATGCTCTCTACAAATTCCGCTAACTTGTTGATAAATTCCGCCCTCAGTTCAACGTCTCTTAATGCATCAACACAGACATCAATATCCGAAATGTCAGCAATCCCCCTTTCGCTAAACAGCCCTAAAACCCTTCTGTGCCGGTCGTCCAATTTGGGCAGCTCGTCCTTGATATTGATCAGCGCGCCTTTGATATCATCCTGCGAGTACATGGCCAGCGCCTCGGTCAGGCGATCACCAACACCAAAATAGTCAACAACAAGTCCACGGGTCTTTCCCGTGTAACGCCTGTTAACCCTGGCAATTGCCTGCAGGAGCTCATGCCCCTGCATAAAACGGTCAAGATACATGACCTGTTCAACGGGCGCATCAAATCCAACCAGCAGCATGCTTTTTACGATAATGACGGCAAGATTATCCTTGTCCAGTGGCTTTTTAAATCTTCCATCCTTTCCGACAAGGATTTCCTGTTTTGCCTTATCTGTATGTTCTTTATAGGAAGGCGGGTCATTATGATCGCCCGAAATAATGGCTGCAAATTCAAGCTCCTTTACGATATCTCTATTTTTTGCGGCAATGATCAGAAACCGTGTCTCTTCATCCAGATTTTCCTGCTCATCTTCCGGCAGATTCAGTAGGTTCGGATCAAGCAGGTCAAGCCTTTTTAAGAGTTTTTCTCTGGCCTTCTCAAAAGCTTCATAATACCGGATGGCGGCCCGACGGCTTACCGCCACAACCTGGGCCTTAAATCCATTGGGCAAGATATTTGCGGCATAGTGAAGCAGCATATCCTCTGCTTTCACGGCAATGAGATCTTTGGCCTCTAATATGTTGACCACAGTTCCGTACTTGCGCCGTATTGCCTCCCTTTCTTCTTCTGTTCGCGATCTGAACATATCATCAAAGAACTGATCCAGGCTCCTTCCATCCTCGATCCTGGCTTCTGCCTTACGGCCCTCATAGAGGATTTTGACGGTGGAGCCATCTTTTTGTGACTGCTCAATGGTATACTGGTCGATGTAATCGCCAAAGATTTCATGAGTCCTTCTGGTGCGCCCCGCAACGATAATGGGTGTTCCGGTAAATCCGATCATGGCGCAATTTGGCAGAGCCCGCATGATGTTGGCATGCAGCATGCTGGTGTGGGATCGGTGCGCTTCATCCACAAGAACCAGTATTCCCGGAGAAAGATTCCAGACAGGAAACAGGATCGGTTTTGCAGGAAGTTTGTATTCACCTTGCTTCTTGCCTGAAGGGGCGGCCGCTTTCAACATCCGGTATCCGGGAACTTCATAATCCTGCATAACGGTCTCTTGATCCTGGTATTTCTGAACCGTTGCAAAGACAATATTGGAGCTATCCTCCTGCATGTGCCTGGCAAGATCGTTCTTATTATCAGCCCGATAAACGGTTTCACCGGTCAAACCGGCAGTGCCTCTTAACTGGTCTTCAAGATTTATCCTGTCGGTGACCATTACAATCTTGAACCTTTTCATATCATAAATGGTCCGCATCTTGCGCACCATAAAAACCATTGTAAGGCTTTTGCCTGATCCTTGCGTATGCCAGATAATGCCGCCTCGCTGATCTGTGTCGCCGTGCTCTATCCTTGTCTTACCAGTTCTGAGTCGATGAATCGCCTTATGCACGGCCCGAAACTGCTGATACCTGCACATAAGCTTTACCTGACGGCTTTGAACCTGATCGAAAAGAATAAAGTTTCTTATAATATCGAGGAGATTCTGTTTTTGGAGCATACCGGCAACAAGGATTTCCTGGCTGTTTAACCTCTTTTTGCTCAGGCGCTTTGCAACTTCACTCATGGGAACAGGGCTTGTATCCTTCCACTCCATGTAATGTTCATACCCCGCGCCCACGGTGGCTACCCGCGCCTCCTGCCGGAATGTGCCGACCAGAAACTGATTGTAATAAAAAAGCCGTTCACACCCCTCATCCTCTTCTACATCCGGCCTTTGGTTGGAATATCTCAGAAGCTGGTTTATCCCTTCCTCCATGGGATTGGATATTTTAGGGCTTTTACATTCGACGACGACAAAGGGAATCCCGTTGACAAAGAGCACAATATCCGGAGAAATGAAGGTCTTCCCGCCCGTTACATCCACCCTGAACTGATTTATTGCTAAGAAATCATTCTTCTCAGGATTATCAAAATCAATTATGGCAACGGTCTTTTCTTTTCCACCATGCAGGACAGGATCGCCTTCTACTTCGACCCCCTGCACGATGAGATCAAAGGCTTTCTTGTTTGCCTCCATCAGTTTCGGCGCGCTGATTCGCTCTAAGGCGCTGATCACCTGGTTGATACGATCATCATCAAGCCATGGATTTCCGTTGTCATCGAGATTGATTTTTTTAACCGCTTTACGCAACCTGTCGGCCAGCAAGACATCGCGGAAGCTGTTCCGTTCGGTGAGATACGGCACATCAATATCACCCTCAATATGCTCCCAGCCCATTTCTTCTAACTGTTCAAGAAAGGGGATTTCCACATAAGTCTTTTCGTCAGGTGTTTGTGCCATTTGTTTCCTTCATGTTTTTAGAACCTCTTTCCCTGTTTCGGTCGTTACATACCGCTGCTTACTGCTTGTTGGTTTTTCAGGAATGGTCATAGCAAGTAATCCTTGTTGGAGCAAAGGTTTTAGATAGTTTGCCTGGAAAGTTTTCCAGTGTTTAAGACCAATCAATTCCATAATTTCTGAGGACTTGTGCGGCTCCTGGCAAAAATTCAAGACTTGTGCGGTGACTTGTGCGGTGACTTGTGCGGTGACTTGGTCCCGACTTGGTCCCGACTTGGTCCCGACTTGTCCGGTCTTTTTCGAAACTGCAAGTTGATGAGCAGGAAAATAACTCACAAAGTATGTTCGATTATCATCAGTCTTAAAACGAGGAGCCGGAGAGTCGTTGGCCTTCATGGCTCGCAATATTTTAGGTATTCCTGTCCCGCGTCCTTCGGTCAAGTTCAGTTCCTTGAGGAATTCGCCGATCCGGCGGTTTCTGTACCGGCGTGAGATGAAAGCGCCTGACTGCAAATCAGAAAGTTTTATAGACCGGTCCGGTCCAGGATAGCTGGTGATGGTGACATGATCGGGCAGAATTCGTACTTCAATCGGTTCACGGATTTCATAACTGCGATGATACACGGCATTGACAAGAGCCTCTTCCAGGGCCTCGAAAGGATAGTTGTAAAAACGATCCGCCTCGGCCCGGTCAGGGTGCTTGACAACGATCTCCTCAATGAGAATGGCGTGCAAATAGGCAAGAGCCTCTTTCAGCATGCGGCTTAACGGGCCTTGAAAAATTTTTTCCTTGAAAACATCTCCGCCTGGACCTTCAGGGAATTGGACCACATCGATCTGCGTTTCTGGAAAAAAACGGTCCGGTCGTTCGTTGAAAAACAGCAGCCCGACATTGCGCGGTTTGACGACTTCATCAGGACCGTCAACGATCTGCATTCTCCGGCATAGTTGAACAAAATCCAGCCGAT
Source organism: Desulfobacteraceae bacterium (assembly GCA_028571455.1). GTDB lineage: Bacteria > Desulfobacterota > Desulfobacteria > Desulfobacterales > ETH-SRB1 > Desulfaltia. The sequence continues at coordinate 26,894 of JAPVVG010000124.1, forward strand.
CAGCGTGGCCATACAACTCACTGCCGATTTCTTTAAGATAATCGCGAATAAGGGGCAACAACAGATCATCCAGGCCAGCATGATGGCAAATCCGGTCATCAAAGGGCACCTGGGCTGTAAGACCGATCAACTCAACCTCTTCCTGATGTGCAGCTTGCACGGTAGCAGAGCCTATACGGATGTAATAACTATATCCCTTGTTCTTTTTGGCAAGAGAAACCGGAGCCTTATACGGCCTGTTCTGACCTCCCGGAGCCCAGAGAACCAGGACATTCCGGCCCTCGATCACATAGGGCACTATTACAGGATGGTATTGCGGCCTGATTTTATAGCCCAGTTCCAGGATTTCTTTCTGCATGTTATCCAGTTGCTCAGGCGGGATACCGGCCGGCGGCAACTCCGGACGACCGTTGTCATCGGCAATACCAAGGAAAATATAGCCGCCACCAAGGTTGTGGAAGTCATTGGCAAAAGCGCACAGAGTGTGCAAAACGGCCTCTGGATTCCAGCCGCGTTTAAACTCAAGCCGCTCCCACTCCACAGGGAGGCCCTGCAACACTTTATGGATATTGATGGGCAGACTCATATTTTAGGGTTCCCTCTTGTTGCCCTGTGCTTTACTCAAATCGGCCAGATACCAACTGGTAATGGTGGAAATTGTGGATGGCTCCGCAGAAAATTGTCGCAATGTCATCATAATGGTTTCTTTCCGTTAATTCTTTACAACAATCAAGCAGGGTTCTTAAACCTTGTCGAATCGCTTCAACAGACAAAAATCCAGTGTCCCCATTCCACCCCAAAAATGCCAGTATTTCATGGACATCTCAGATTCAACACTACCCATGAGCAGACTTGACATAATTCTTCACAAACCATCTTATGACTTTCAAACATCCATCTCATCCAATACATCTGCTACCCAAAAAAGATAAACCATGAAAGCCTTCTCACGGGCATTTTCCAGTCGTTTGGCCCATTCAACAAGCTCCTCAAGATCGAGGGTTACCTTACCATTAAAGTCAGATACAGGTGAAACATTATTCCACCCATCATTTAAGGCTTGCATAGCTGCCATTAGATTTGGTCTATGATCATATTCCGTTTCAGATACTTTTTCAAAAATATTAATTAAATCCGCCGCTGCTTTTTGGGATGCTTCAAATGCATCGGCCATTTTAACAGTCACAGAGTGAATATGGCTTTGAAGTAACTCTAAACCAAGATTGTCAAGTTCAGGGAGTCTTTCAAAATCCCTAATATGGGCTGCAAGAAGAGACAATTCCGCAGTAGATTTCAGAAACCTTAAAGCAAATTCAAATTGTGGGACTTTCCATATTTCTAACTCCAGTTTAGCCCATGCATCGTGAGGAACAGGCTTTTGCACTAAATTCCACCAGCCAAGTTCATTCGTTTCTTTATTTGACAAAAGAACGGGCAGGGAAACATGCCATGCGGTAGCATCAAGGCACTTGCCCCTTACCAGAGGGACAATAACAACATAATTCCACCTGAGCTGAGCAGCAAAGTTTCCTAACTCACGATTATCGACCCTTTGCACGGCTTGTGGGATAGCGGCAAATACTTGCTCTAAAGAATTGTATACATCAATAGGATACCTTCCATCAATCTGTAGCAATAAAGCAGGATCTTTTTTCCAAAATATGTCTTCCTCCATAACAGTGATTTGTAAAGCTTCGGATGAAATTATTTTACACTGCTTTTGCAAGTTGTTTCTAATCTTTCTCACAATTTCCTTAAACCGCTTAGAGCTTTCATTCAATGCATTCTGCATTATTTTTGCAGGATGGAATATAAAGAAATACCACATCATTAGCAGACTTTGGAAAACATCATTTTCCTGATGCTCCAACCAGTCGAGTTCATTAGTACTAACACGTTTCCCCAAGAAACTTCTGAATTCCTTTTGAAATACTGTCAAGATTTTAACTGCGTCTGTAAGGCTCAAATTTGAACGACGTATCATATCAAGATTAAAGCCCTGCTGAGTGGCCACCTCTTTCAGCTTAGCCCTGTCAGCTCCTGTATTACTTGCTCTCCCAAGATATGGGTTTAAGGCCATAGCGTGAACTGATTCATCGAAAAAATTGGATAGAGTTCTAATGTATTCCCCAAAAGCCTTAAGGAAAGGTTTGTATTTCTTAATCGCCAGCCCTTTCCTGTCAGCAAGTGGAAATTTATTTTGATTTTTTTGTCTTGGCGTATCCGAGGTATATTCATCAACAAAACCCCATTCATCGACGGCACACTTTGGCAGCGGCGGTGGTTTGTGTAATTGTCGCTGACAATGGGACCAGTCAACGTCGTCGACTAAATTACCAAGCAACTTGATTGGTTTCAGTTTTCGGAAATAAACATTCAGGCCGTTTAAAAGCTGCTTTACATTGCTTATGACATCTTGCCTGAGATTAAATATTGCTTGAATATATTCATCCCAGGTCATAGGTCTTTGCGGTATTTCGCCCAATCCCCTGAATGTGGAATTGACTGAAGTAAGCCAGTACGGGGGAAAGCGAAAAGATGGAATCCCAGATTTCACTGACGAATCATTTAATGAAATTAAATCGGGCAATAATCTATGGCCGTAGCCCTGAGAAGCAAATTCACTACGATCAGGAAAGAGTTTCCTAAGTATTGATAGCCGTTGCACAGCTTCTTCGTTAAAAAAATCTTTGTGCTCATGAGAATTAGATTCACTATTGGATGCATAATCTTTCTCCTGATCGAGCTTTAAAATAAAGTGTGCGGTAATTTTTTCTCCATTATCTTCCAATGCTACTGTTTGAGACTCATTTCGAAAACGATCTACTATTCTGGATCTATTTTTCCCCAACCAAGGATTAAACGACTCCCCGTATCCTTGAGATAATCCAAGAATGAGATTTGACAATTCTTCGATGGGTAATGCGTCGATGGCTATATTTAAGTCGGATTCAGGCAGCCATTCCGAAAGGGGCCACGAAATTCCTAACCGCCCTATCCAGAAAACCACCCTTCTCACAGCAGCCCAATCAGAATCGGAAATGGGAGAAAGTGGTTTCTGGTTTTGTTTAGATAACCAGTTTTTTGCATATTCAAACACCTTTCTTTTGTCTGTCTGACGAGCTTGAAATGCCTCTATTTGTAGCGCTCTTTCCTCAGTTGCAAGGCCCTTCCACCAGGATCTTCCCAGTCCCTCGCCAATATCAGCAATATCAAAATCCATTAAAAAATGCCAACCGCTTCCTGAGTCATTATAGGCTTCTTTTATCAATTGCTGATTGCCTTTAGTGTATTCAAGTATTCCCAGCCAGATTAGAGCTGTTGTAACTCCAGATAGTGCCACCCACCGATTGGGCTTGAATTCTGCAACAAACGCCAAAAATGACTCTAAATCTGCGTGATGACGTGAAAAAGAATGTATAAGAAACGTTGCAATATCTTCTTCCTGCATAAATTCAAGGCAGATCCCCGCATTGGAAGCCCATGGAAACAATGTGGGTTCTGTTAAAAGTTCTGCCAAGATGTTGGAACGAATAGGGTGCAGTCCTTGAACAAGAGTGCCATCTTTACTGACTCTTATAAAATATTCTTTTTCTAATGTCTCAAATGTTCTGCGTGGTGAAAGGAACCCCATATGTTTTGCCAGTGGCCTTGTTTTCAAGCGTGCTTCATAAGCCGATGCCACTGAAACAAGTCTGATAAGTTCAATCTCCTTTTCACTCCTTTTGCCTTCTCTCACTTCATCTTCGATACGATTTATTTGTTGTGTCAGTCTTTGTTTAAGAGAAAGCCCCTGGGTAACCAGGTAAACAAATTCCAAAAGTGGTCCTTTACCCCCAAACTTATTCCAAGCATCCTCAAAATCAAGGATTTTTGCAGGCATACGAGTCTCTTCGAGTGATTGATATAATTCCCGAGCTTCGGAAAGATCAAAATTAAGTTCAATGTCAGAAAAACGAAATTCAACTCCAGAGATGTTTGACCGGCGAAAATCTTCCTCACGAATTGTTACAAGTACGCGGATAGTTCGATGGTCTGCCAGTTGCTTGACCAGTTCGGGCCAATCAACATCTTTAGGTGAAACATCAACAAACACAATCATTGGAACGCCAATGGCATCCGCATGACTAACTAAGGCTTTTGCCACACTAAGGGCATGCTGCCTGTTTTCAATCAATTGAACTTGAAAACGCCAGAACTCCGGATAAAATTCTCTCAAGAAACGGTATGCCAAAGTTGTTTTGCCCTGGCCAGAAGCTCCATGAATGATTACTACTTTGCTTGATTCGAACTTTTCAGCGATCTTGTGTATTTTCTTGGGTCGCAAAATATCAAGGTTTGAGAGAATGTGTTCATATTTAGCAGAGATACCCTCATAAAATTCTTGGGATAAAACGGCTTTATCATCTTCTAAGATATTTCGATCTTCAATCGGCACAATGGAAGTGAACCATTCTTTGTAATACGAGCTTCGAGCCGAAAAGAACTTTCCAATATTATTAAGTTTATCGATCAGGATTTTTTTAGTAATCTCAGTCTTGTTTTCAGCGCAGACATAAAGCCAAAACATTAAAATTTCAAAGGCCGAATCAGGATCAATACCTGTAAATCCATCTTTGAAGGATGCATCCAAATCTTTTTTTACGTCAATTTCATTCAGAGGGATTATTTGTAATGTCGACAAGAGAATTTCTGCTTCTGTTTTAGATAACAGGCCATAATTGCTAAGCTTTTCTGCTACTCTTTTTTGTTCATCGCCTTCAGTTTCGATGCTCCGAAGTAATTCGGCCCCTATCTTGCCAAAACTTACAACAGTAATATTTAAATTAGAATTCTCTTTCAGCAGATCAGCTGCTCGGTAAAAAAAAGAATTGGGCTTTTGGGGAGAAAATGAGGAAATGAAAAGCTCAGCTCCAAGTGCTTTAACTTGTACCACTTCTATCAGGTTGTGATCGGTATCATATACAGCAAGATCTTCTTTACCTTCCGGTTGGAATATCAGATTCTCTTTATCGCTCACATCGAGCATGCGCCTGAGTGTATACAGTGTTTGTAGTCGGTATCCACGATAAGATGCACTTGCATCAGATGATACAGACATCAAGACTTCATCCTCTCTTGGATGTTTTTGCAAAATAGAAACCTATTGATTAATGTTAGGTAATAAATGAAGCCCCTTTTCTGGAGTTTGAGTTTGTCGCGGTATGGTTCACGGCACATCAATGCCACCCTCAATATGCTCCCAGTCCATCTCCTTTAACTGCTCGATAAAGAGGATCTTCACATCTGCCTTTTCATCAGGTAAAATTGCCATATTGTCTTTCAGTGAAGCATTTTATGCGACCGCTTCTTCTTGTGTTGCCAAAAACTTTTTTCGAATATATTTCTTCAAATCATCAACTGCGGTAAAATACAGGTATCCGCCTTGATTGACAACTTTCTCAACATCCTTTCCTTCATTTATTAGAAGCGCTACAGGATGACTCAGGCCGGGCTGCAAACCATCCGGCCATGCCAGATCGAGAACAGCCATGACTTCACCAGTATCCTCATCGCATAGTTCGTATTCTATTTCGCCGGGCGGCAAGCCCATACTTTCCACCCATAACGCACATTCCAAAATGAGTTCTTCCTCCTCATCACTGACAATCCGGCCTGGAACTGTCTCAATCTTTCTCAGAGTGATATCCTCTACTGGTGTTTCTGTTTCAGGCACTTTTCCATGATAAAGGCTTTCCAGAAATTCATTTGAGGCATTCGCGATCAGCTTTCTTCTTTCTGCTAAGAAATCAAGATACCTGTCCGGTTTCCATAATGCTCTGTCCATAGGTATCCAGTGTGACGCAAGGGCACCCGGATGATTCTTTTCCACTTCTTCAAAGTATTCCTCAGGAGCTCGCTTACCGATCCAGAGATTTGTTTCCTGCGTTTGAAATGTAAAGTTGGCAATAGCATTCACATCTGATCGTTCATAACCCTTTTCGTACAAATAAGCTTTGGGAAAAATATGATGAACCTGAAGTGTATTTAATTTACCAAGCATGTGAGAAGATAGATCAACTCCGGTTCCCCAATCTTTGGAACCACAAACCCTTGTTAAGAGATAAATCAGTGGATAAAATCGTGCGCCTTTACTCCAGCCGCTCACATCCTGTTCATGTACCGTTAGGTCACCCCTGTTTTTCCGCAGATTTTCAATAAGCCTGTCAAGCGCACCCTCTTTTTCCTGTATGAGCGACAGATCCTGCCTGAGCACACTCTCAGTTGAGCCCGCATATCGCCCCCACAGGGAGGTATGAACGTACCAGTATAGCAGCTTGTCCCGTTCTTTATGGTTTAATCGGGCTGTCCCATGTTCTGATAAATATTTGGACAGCACAGGTAAGGCCCCCCGCCCACCAAGCACCCTGTTGTGGTCAAGTCCCAATCTTGAAGAGATAAGGTTTAAAAGACTGTCAATTTTCTTCTCTGCCTCTAAAAGTCCATTTTTAAAAGTTGTGGTATCTATATCCTTCAAGGCTGAAAAAAGAGCTTCTCCAGTCAATATTGCATTGATATTTCTAAGATACCACTCAAGCGTAAAATCAAATCCGGCGCTTGCCCATTTTTGTAGCCTGTTCTTCATTTCATCACGGGCCTCCGGCCAGGAGGCGCATATTTTAGCAAGAGCCAAATCACCCTTTGAAAGCTTTGTTCCACCACTGTTAACTTTATTGAAAATCTCAACAACAATATCGACGGTTTTGTCCTGTCCCGTTATCTTTTCATTGTGAAGTTCAATCGTTTGGATTTGATCAATTGCGTTTAACCTTCCAAGATATTCGGCCATTTTGGGTTGCACATCCATTTTAGTGCTAAGCTTGCTGAAAATTGGTACAGCACCTTCCTGCATTACGTCAGTTACATTCACCCAGAGGTGATCATCCTTCATTTTTGCCGGCTGGTAGAACTCAAAAACTTCATTTTCTAAATGAAAGTGTAACCCGGTAATAACCTTTGCATCCCCGTCAAAAAATATCGGTGGTTTCCCCCGGACAATACCATAGAGGGAAGTTATCCGCTGCTGGCCATCGAGCAAAAGATTTACTACACCTGGAGTTGTTGGACCATCACCACGTGTAACCGCTTCGTCTGATTGCACAATCCAGACAAGAAGACTTCCGATCGGAAACTTGCGGTATAAAGAATTCATCAAGCCCCTCACCTGTTCACGGTTCCAGACGTATCCCCTTTGAAACTTGGGCAGGGCCATAGTCCCGAGGTCAATTTGATCAAGTATGGTTGATATCTTCATAATAAAATCCTCTCTCTAAACTTGAACCCGGACCTTGCCAATTAACAAATCGTGCATGAGGCCCTTTTTTTGGAGTTTGAGCTTGTCGCGGTATTGCTCTTCACTCTGTACGTGATTGGAGTAAGCATCATACATATCTCCAATTTGATTTTGTTCTTCTGATGTTGGTGTTGGTATCAAAAGCGGCCGTAAATCTTCTAAGTTAATGTTTTTCTGTGCACTTTGCGGTGCATGAGCGTTCAGAATTCGTTTTGCACGCCTGATACAAAGCTCAATGTAACGCACGTTATTCGGGGGCCGAACAATTGCTCCTACAATACTATCAGGGAAATACATTGGTTGCCCCAATATGGCGGTATCAGCTATATTGGCTGCTATAGTTATTGCAATGGTGTTTTCAGGAAATTCTCTACTCACCGCAGAACCGCTGTTGTTAAGGGTTTGAGAATATTTCTTAAGGATATCGCCTTCTGCTTCGGCAATATCCCCTGTTTGCACAAAAGGGTGTGCGCCTCCGTAAAAACGAGGGTCGTTTCTTGGTCTGTGAGTGAACTTTCCTCTATCAACTTCAGCAAGTTTCTCCAAAGGGTTGATACCCCAATCTTTCGGTATCCTCCCTAACAGCGAATCCTTAAACTGCTCTGGATGGGCTTTGGGGTCGCGAAGTTTGCCATTTTTATCCAAGCCGCGGGTGAGCAGGTCATGCAATATGCCCTGCTTCATGACTTTGAGCTTTGAAATGAGCGCTTCGGTTTTTTGAATGGCCTTGTCTATGGTGTCGAGGATTTCAGCGATGCGGCGTTGTTCAGGAAGGGGAATATCGGCAATCTGTAAGTTAGCAAGCTCTTGTTTCCCTATTGCTTCAAATGTTGATCCTTGCGCAACAACGCGAAGGCTTGTCGCCCAATAGCTCAACAAATGCCAACCGAAATTGGTATCAATGCCATTTTTAAACCGAATAGCAGCAAGTCCTCGGCCAATGCAATACTCTCGATCTGCTTTGTTGAGATCACCCACTGGTGCTCTGACACTGATTAGGATGTCTCCAGGTTTGCAAATCTTTTTTGGTCGAATGCAGCTTACAACAAAATTTGGAGTAATAGTGCCGAACTCTGCACAGCCTTGAAGGAAGGGGATACCTTCATCCGATTCAACAACAAATTTCGAGTTAGGGGATTGCCCCATCTCGAATGTAGCAAGCTGATCGAGACTGATAGTATCAAACATCATCATACCCCAGCCTTACTGTAACTTCGGCAAGATTTTTAGTCGCTACCTTCCGCTCCCCCTCAATATCCCTCAACGTCACCCGATACTTATCCCACCAATTCTCCACTGAGGCGATAACTTCCTGTCGGTGTGAACTCACATAACTCTCCAAATGCCCCGCAAGTTTTTCATTGAGGATATCGAGCACTAAATCCCGGCTATCATCATCGGAAAGGGCGTCGCGGGCCTCGTGCAGGCGTTTGATGAATTTTTTCTGAAGTTCCTTGAGCTGCTTTCTGGCTTCTTTTAACAGGCCGCTTGTTTTTACATAAGGCTGAGTCTCTTTCCCCTGTTCCATGCGCACAATATCCTGCCGTGCCTGTTCCAGTTCATCGAGATAATCAGGGATCAATCTAACCACAAGCGGATCATCGGCCAGATCAAAGTGATTGCCCTTATTTTCATCCATGGTGGCTTCTATAGTATCTATCCAGCCATCCACCAATCCCCCAAAACCTTGGGCGATGAGGGTTTTTAGATCGAACTTGTTTTCATTCCACCATGTGGCAATCACGCCCGCAATCTTGAACCGGTCAAGCAATCCCACTGGCGTGATGACTGATATAAATGCTTCTAAAAGATCGGTGCGCACCTCCATGAGGTTTTTGGTCTCAGGCAGGTCGATTAACGATTGTTTATGCTTTTCCCACCATCGATCAAATCTGTTTTTAAGCTTTGTTTCCTTTAGCTGTATCCCTTTTCCGGCCTCAATCCTTTTCTTGATGTCGCCCCGTTCAGTGAGCGTTGGGTCAAAATCATAGTAGTCTGCATCACGTTCCATAAATATGGTTGAGATCTTCAGGCCGTGGGCATCAAGGAGTTCTTTTTTTGCCTTGACTTCGGCCTTTGGGATTCCGCCTAACAGGTGAGCGCGGACATCCTGGGGTTCGGGCGGAGGGGCATTATCCGCATAGCGCCGGATGTTCAGGTTCCAGTCGTTGGACTTGATCTCATCTCTGGAAACAACGGCTGCATATCCGGGGATATCTTCAAATGCGTCAAAGGCGGATGTAATCTTTTCAATATGTTCCGGCCTTAAATAGTTCTGGGCCCGGCCTGCATGAAATTCCGCATCTCCATTGATAAAAAGAATTTTATCTTTGCGCTTGTCAGGCTTGGCGTCTTTGGCCCGGCACACCAATACACATGCGGGAATGCCTGTGCCGTAAAAGAGATTGGGTGGAAATCCGATCACCGCATCTAACAGATCATCTTCGATAACGCCTTTGCGAATCTCTTTTTCAGCGCCGCCTCGAAACAGGACCCCATGGGGCATAACCGTTGCCATCATGCCGTTTGTTCTCAGGACCGCCAGCATGTGCTGCAAAAACATGAGATCCCCTTTTTTGCCGTTCTCAGGACAGAAACCATATCTGAACCTTTCGGTAAATTTTATTCCATCTTTTGAATAGTTCTGGCTGAAGGGCGGATTGGTGATGACCCGGTCAAACCGCATCAGCTCGCCGCCGTCCAGATGAAGGGGCGAGGCCAGGACATCATCATTCTGGATATTAGCGCCTGCAATGCCGTGAAGGATCATGTTCATCTTGCACATAGACCAGACGCCGCCGTTGTTATCCTGGCCGTAAAGGCTCAGGTTAAAGGGGTTGCCGCCATGCTCTTCCACATACTGTTTGGAATGGATCAACATGCCGCCCGAGCCCACACATGGATCATATACGCGCATGCCTTCCTGTGGCTTTAAAATGCGTACCATCAAACGAACAACATCTCTGGGTGTATAAAATTCCCCGCCTTTTTTGCCTGCAGAATCCGCAAACTGCCCGATGAGATACTCGTAGGCTGCGCCGATCAGATCAGGAAATTCAAAATCTGCATTTCTCAGGCGATATTTATTGAAATGGTTGATGAGGTCGCGAAGTTTCCGGTCAGGCATTTTCGTTTTCCCGGCTTTTCTGAGAAAATCAATATGCCCGAGCACACCCTCAAGGCTCCGGTTGTCACGCTCAAGGGCGCTTAGCGCCTTGTTCAGCTCATTTCCTATGTGGCGGTGCGCATGTTTGATCTTTTCCCACCTTGCCGCCTTTGGAACAAAAAAGGATTTAGCATACCTGGCTTGATCTTCAGCCCGTTTGGTTGCCTGCTCTTGTGTCCGGCCTTTGGCAAGGTTTGCTTTTATAATTCTTTCATATTCTTCATCAAATACATCCGAGCACCGTTTAAGAAAGAGCATGCCGAAAATGTATTCCTTGAATTCCGATGCATCCATCTTCCCCCGCAGGATATCTGCCGCGGCAAACAGGTGATGTTCAAGCTGGGGGAGTGTGAGCTTTTTCATATTGTTTTATGCGTCTCCTGCGAAAATTTCAGGGCATTCCTGCCGCAAACTCACGCAATCGCCCCTGCCGATGATAACATGATCCAGTACAGGGATATCAACGGCCCTGCAAGCAGTTACCAGTGATCTGGTCAATTCAATATCTTCCTGACTGGCCTCAGCCGGCCCGGTGGGATGGTTATGCGCAAAGATAAGGGCAGATGCCTTTTTCCTCAAGGCTGATTCAACAACTTCACGGGTATAAACCGTTGATTCATCAACCGTTCCACGGAACAGAACCTCTTCTGCAATCAGGTGTTTTGATCTGTTGAGGTGGAGGAGCCGGAATTCCTCGCGGGAGAGATTGGCCATGGACACCTTTAGATATTCAAACAGGTGGTGGGGATTTTTTATAATGTTGATCTTTTTAAGGGGCTGGCGTAGCTGGCGCTTGACGATTTCCATGGCAGCTAATATCTGTGCTACTTTCGCCTTTCCTATCCCCTTAACACTCAATAAATCCTCCTGTGTTGTCACCATCAACCCATTGAGCCCGCCAAACTTGACTATCATCTCTCTGGCGAGAGCTATGGCATTTTTCCCCTTCATTCCGATTCTCAAAAGGATAGCCAGCAGCGCGGCATCACTCAGAGCCTCCGTGCCTTTCTCCAAAAGCATTTCTCGTGGCCGATCGCCTTCAGGCCAGTTCTTTATGTGCAACTTGTTATCGTCTTTTTTTGCCTTTTTCACTTACCACCGGTTTAACCTTCCAGAAAGCTTATAGAAAATGACAGAGATTCATGACTGAGTGCTTAAGGGACAAACCTCCGTTTATAAGTTTATATCGTCAAGAAGTAACTATTGGTTTTTCTTTGTGATTTTTTCACCCATTATTTTTTACTGCCCAATATTAAATGCTAAGAAATAAATCGGTGATATTTGATATTAACAGGTCGTTTTTTGATTGTTATAATATGTTGATATTACATTGTTTTTAATGAAAAGGCAAGAATTATATAATCCTAAGCGAGATAGGGAAAGCGAGTCTTCAGGTAGTTGAGCGGCCGGCTGATATCCTTGCCGGAGAATGCAGTATCAAACTCCTTTTAAGATTGAAATTCTCGCCGATCGTGTGTCCCTTTATATTTGAAGGTCGTCAGAGTATGCATATGAAATAATCTGACCATCGTAGGTCTCTTTGTACCCTTTTTCATTATGAGAAAAGTCTTTGATGCTCTTCGCACCAAAATTTTTAAAATACTCTTTAACCTCAATTAACGTTTTTATTTCAGAATTTGAAAAAACCGACAAGACTGAATCTTTATCGGCATAAAACATTTCGCCAACGTATTCCCCAAAATTAACCTCATCAACGCTAATTGCTTTTTCTTCATTTTCCAGAGTTGCAAAATAGTATCTATATTTATCAGGCACAGGGCCAAACTTAAGATGAACATACCGAACACCGGTGATCGAAGAAGCATAATTCTTATAATGTTTAAAATCAGCATAAAACAAGAGTTTGCAAAGCTTTGTTTTTAAGACGCCACCTACGCAAAAGAAAATAATGGCCTGGAAAAGCCTGTTAAGGTTCAGCTCTTTAAAACCACTTAAAATGTCTGGGCTATATTTGCCAAAATGCTCTGAATAAATAAAAGGGAATGAATGTGTTTCTTCTACAGCATTTTCTAACAATCCAATAAGTTTTTTTCTTTTCTCTTCAGCTAAAAAATCGCCTTGCAGTTCAATAAGGCTGAGAAGATTGCGCGGATCTTTTATCATCTCTAAAATTGTATTATGAGTGCTATCCTGAAGAGCACCATTCTCATAACGACTTAAGGTTGCATCTCCCCAGCCTAAGAGTTTGCAGAATTCCTTTTGGGTTAATCCATGTCTCTGCCTTAGTTCCCGAATCTCTTTAGGTTGCATCATCCCATGACGGCGACGATATTCTTTGTATGCCAGAGCCAAAGGATCATGTTTTGATTTAGGGTCATCAAATTCAGCGCCACATTCCAAGCACTTATAGTATTCCACAGGAACATTTATACCTTCACCCTTAACAATAATGTCTTCGGTAGTTTTAATATGTTGAAGCTCAGTCTTTTTTTCGCAGTTCGGACAAATATTCTTCATGTTTTTCACCTTTTCTATTTGCATTATTTATATGGGTAACCAAGGGGGTGCTCAGCAGCATGAAATGAGATGCACTTTGCGAACTTATCAGACCCAACTTGTGTAATTTTCAGCTTAATATAAACCTCACTGCTTGCAATCTCCTTACCAAATACCCACATATAACCCGGCCTATCCTTGTCTGGCTGAGGACCCTTGCAATAATCCGTCACTGATAGTCCTAGTATTTCGACTTTACAAGCCTCCTTTGTTAATCCTAAATCAACTAGTGATTTCTGATGTTCAAGGCGGTTTACTACATACAGGCCCCCTTCTTGAACTAACTGTTTAAATTCTTTAAGAAAAAGTGCGATTTTCAATTGGGATAGATCAACCAAACAACATAACACCTCCTATCTATGTTGTAACTTCTCAATAAGTTCTGGTATGGGCGTTTCAATCTGCTGATTGTAGGGGCCGATGCCCTTATCGGCCCGTTTGGGAAACGGGTGTTACATAATTTTGCAGAGGTTATTGAGAAGTTACCCAAAGTTCTTTTAATGCATTGATATTTTTGGTGTTGATTTATTCGTGATTTTGGACTCTCAAGTATAAAGACATTTTAAAAAATTTATACATCATATGATAAATTTGTCAAGAAAAATTATCATATGATAAAAATATCGTGGTGTTTGAAGGACTTTTCTGAGGATCAAATGAAATTTTAAAAAGGGTCAGCTTACGCAGCTTACGGGACGCTCATCAGTTTATAAGTTTATATCGTCAAGAAGTAAATATTGATTTTCTTATTCGATTTTTTCACCACCAATAGCCGTAGAGTTCAGTATTTGTCTAATTTGTCGAGGATTTTTTTGTTTACCCCTGACATCATTTGGATTTCTGATTGAAGATCGTTCATTCCACATCATCTACGGCAAGACGGAACTGGCTGCCGACAAACGCAAATAACCCGCCCATAGCGCGAAGAAAATTCTCAATTCGTGCGATGAGGGCACGCTCCAGCTCGCGTTCGGAATGCTCTTCGCCCATTTCAAGAAAGTCGAAGGTATATTCATCTTTCACAGCAAGCTTCGCCTGTGCACGCTGGCCGGGTGTCAGCGTCTTGTCGAAATTGGTCTGGCCGAGTAAGGTCTTTTCGTAGCTCTGGTTTTCGATCTGGTGAACCAATACATTTTTCGACCAGCCGAATTTACGGGTCATGCGGATGTAGAACTCGCGTTCCAGAGGGTCTTTGCAGCGCTGGAGGATGATCAGGTTATGGGTCCAGCCGATTTGTGCAACCAGGGGTTGCACTTTTGGCAGGTCGCAGTATGCGAGGTAAAATTCCCGCATGTAGAATACATTTCTGCGGGAATAGCCACTGACGCCGGGAAACTCCTGTCGCAGGTCTGCGGCAAGCTGCTCGGCGATAGCAGCGCCATGGTCGGCGTTGGTCTCGCACGGCAATCAGTTTTCCAATATCCCAGTAGAGCGCGATCAGTTCCTTGTTGACTGCTTTGAGGGCTTCGTACTGGGCTGAACGGACGCGCTTCTTTACTTCTGCCAGAAGCGCGGCGTAATCGGCAGGCAATTGCTTCGATAGTTTAGTCATACCCCTAACTCCTCAAAATTTCCGGCAATCTGCTCCGCCAGTTCCACTCCTTCCGCATTCAATTCATTAATCTCGACGTGTATCGCGCGCATGGTTTCCTCGAAATCAAAGTCCTCATCCACCTCTTCCGGCGCCACACCCACATAGCGGCCCGGGGTAAGGCTCCAGTCGTTCTTTTCGATTTCATTGATGCCGACCAGCTTGACGAGTCCCTCAACATCGCACAGTTCCGCATCCGGGAAGCGTTCCTGAAGCCAGTGAGCCTGTGTGAATCTATGTGTAAATCTATGGGACGCTCCTCAGTTTATAAGTTTATATCGTCGAGAAGTAAATATTGATTTTCTTTTGCGATTTTTTCACCCATTATTTTTTTACTGCCCAATATTAAATGTTAAGAAATAAATTAGTGATATTTGATATTAACAGGTCGTTTTTTAATTGTTATAATATCTTAATATTACACTATTTTTAATGCAAAGGCAAGAATTATATAATCCTAAGCGAGATAGGGGGAAGCGGAAATATTGGAGCTACAAATGTGGGAGAAAAAGCGAGCTGAATGTACGTCTTTTCATTGTGCCAAATGGTCTTATCGATTCAGACGTATCTTATTCGGCCAATAGCCACTTCCAGAGAACTCATAGGGGGATAATCCTATACCCGTCCAGGTCAGGTGACATGTTCTACCTTTCTCTTCCTTCTCGAATAATATCCACAATTTCTTGCGTTGTAATATTTGCCTTAATTGATGGCACATATAGAGGGGAAGAAACGACCTTTTCAGGAATTAAGGCAAAAGTTCGCCCATCTTTTCTTCGGATTAAAACTTTTCCTGTGCTTTCAGCCTGTTCAAGGACTACGGCGAATTTTTGTCGGGCTTCCGAATATGTATAAACTTGCATTTTAGACCTCCACGATTTCGACTTTGAGTTCTTGGGCAACTGCTTTTAGCTTTTTATCCAACGTCAAGAGCGGCGCTTTATGCCTGATCGCACATTCCAAAACATAGGCATCGTATGCATAGATGTTGGTTTGTTTCGATATTTTTAAAACATTAACAAAGTCCGGTTTTACATATCGAAGCGGAATATTATCGAAACTGGAGTGATTTGTTAGCCATTTTTTTCTTTTTCCCTTCGAGAAAATTATGAAGTTTACGACACGTCGAATCGTATGATGTCACCTCGGACTCTGAATCCAAATGCCGGCAATATGGCCCTCCAGCAGGCCCAACAGATTTTCGGACATTCTCCGAAGGGAAAATTTTCTCGTATTCATTATTCATGCTCACATCCCTGATGATTTCACCTCCGAGCAACCAGAGATTGTTCATGTGCCTTTTTATTGTTTTAATAGATAATCCCTCGGCAATCAAGCTTTCAATAAATGGCCTCATGACCTGCAAAATCCCTTGTCCGTATGGCACATCTTCCTCTATTCCCATCCATCGTATAGGCCATTCGGGGAAATCTGAATATATGTCTTCTGGTGTCTTCATTATTATTTGAGGCCGGCCGGGGTAAGCTGACGCCAACATGCGGCGCGACCAACTTTGAAATACTTTCGAGCTTTATGCGGGTTATGCCCTGCCGTTTGTTAAGGCCGTGCTAAATTTGCTCTTTCGCTGCATCATGCCGACGATTATCAATTTGATTGCTTTTCAAAAACGATTATTACTTTATTTTTTCTTTCGATTATAGTATATTTTATTGAAATTGCTGTCAATATCAATGTAATGACAGGATAAAGAAACTATTATGTTCCGCTTCAGGCGGATTTATCCTGTCCAAAATTAGCCGAACTATTACCAATTAATCGAAAATTTTCATAAGGGTAATGGGTATCTCTCCTTCAGGAAAATATATGACAAAAAGAGTGTCACAGAAGATCTTGGTTACAGGAGGCGGAGGTTTTTTAGGCAGCGCAATAGTAAGGCGTCTTGTAGAAAGGGGGGACTATGTCCGTAGTTTTTCGCGCGGCTTTTACAATGAACTCGAGTCCCTGGGAGTTGAGCAGACCCGCGGCGATATAGAAGACAAAGATGCTGTTGAAAGGGCATGTAAAGGGGTTGATCTTGTTTTTCATGTTGCGGCAAAAGCAGGGGTCTGGGGTGATTATTCAGACTACTTTAAAACCAATGTTACAGGCACTCAAAACATTATCGCTTCAAGCATTAAGCATAGGGTGTCAAGGCTTGTTTATACAAGTTCGCCAAGTGTTATCTTTAACGGAACCGATATGGAGGGGGTAGATGAATCGGTTCCTTATTCGAATAAGTTTTATGCTCATTATCCAAAAACAAAAGCAATTGCCGAACAGTATGTTATAAAGGCCGCAAAAGATGGTTTGATGACGATTGTATTAAGACCGCATTTAATATGGGGCCCCCGTGACAGCCATCTTGTCCCGAGAATTATTGCCAGAGCAAAAAGGCTGGTCAGGGTTGGAGACGGCAAAAACCTTGTGGATACAATCTATATAGATAATGCTGCCGATGCCCATATTCTGGCAGCAGACAGATTGGAAGAAAATCACAAACTTTCAGGCAATGTCTATTTTATAAGCCAGGGAGAACCTGTTTTGCTGTGGGGCATGATAGATAATATATTAAAAGCAGCCGGGCTTTCTCCTGTAAAGCGGTCAATATCACGGAGAACTGCATGGGTGATAGGGGCTATGCTTGAGGCTTGCTACAAATTATTCAAACTGTCCGGAGAGCCGCAGATGACGCGTTTTGTAGCAGAGGAGCTTGCTACAGCGCACTGGTTCGATATAAGCGCTGCAAGAAGGGATCTGGGTTATGCTCCGCTTGTATCGACAGAAGAAGGTCTCAGACGTCTTGAAAACTGGCTGAAAAATTGTTAGATTCCATTCAGCTTGCTACGTGGAGCTTCAATACATTACTTAATGTGACAAACTGAGATATTGTCAGAGCCTCGGCACGCAGGGAAGAATCTATGTCTGCCTTGTCCAGCATGTTTTGCGCTGTTTTTGCATCAATATTCAGTTCGCTTCCTGCAAGAGCATTTTTAAGGGTTTTTCTTCTTTGGCAGAATGCCCCTTTTATGACCCTGAAAAGTAATGCTTCATCATTTGCCGGATATTTTATAGTTTCTAAAAATTTTATTTCAAGAACTTCAGAATCTACTTTTGGTTTTGGAAAAAATTGATGCGCCTTAATATCTGCGAGTTTTTTTATCTTTGTGCAGTACCCAAGCATGACTGTGAGCCGCCCGTAATCTTTGCAGCCTGGTTGAGCGGTAATACGCCGAGCAAGTTCTTTCTGAAACATAAAAACCGCCCTAATCACAACAGACCTGAATTTTATAAGCCTGATAATTATCTGAGAAGAAATGTTGTAGGGAAGATTTCCGATAATTAGTATTTTTTGACCGGTATTTTCTGCCAGCTTCTTAATGTCAAATTTCAGTATATCCTCTTCCATTAATTCAACATTTGAAAGCCTGTTTGCAAGAATTTCTGTTTTCAGAAGATCAATTAACCGGCGGTCCTTTTCAATTGCGTAAAGTTTTCTTGCTGTTTTTGCTGCTGGTATCGTAAGAGCGCCAAGGCCTGCGCCGATTTCCAGGACAACATCCTCTGAAGTGATTCCGGAAAGGGTTGCTATCATTTTTGCAGTGGACGGGTCGGATAAAAAATGCTGGCCAAGCTGTTTTTTAGGATGCAAATTATAGGCTGCAAGGAGTATTCTTGGCGATGTCATGATATTGCAAAGTTTTTTTGAGTTTACTCAGGACGCGACATTCGTGAGCGTATTTTTTTAAAAATAGTATATGTGATTAAATAGCCGGCAATCCCGGGAACAAGCCCTATTATAGTGCCACCGGTTATCATGGAGAATGCTACGCTCCATCCCATATTCATAAGTTTTGAAATCGACAATGAATCCAAGGCAATGGGGATGGAATAGCCAAGGATAAATGTTCCTAATTTGTAACTTCCAATGTAAAAAAATGGTATTACAGGAGCGGCAAGCCATGATCCAATTATAGCGGCCGCTTTGGCGCCGCGAAAAATAAAGGCAAGGGCTATTGCTAAAAAGGTTTGGAATGGAAATGTTGGGGTTGCGCAAACAAAGATCCCGAGCCCCATTCCCATGGCAATATTATGGGGGTCACCCTGAAGCTGCTTGAAGCGGGTGATAGCCTGACGGATATTTTCTTTGGGGCTCATACCCCATTGCCAAATTTTACTTGAGTTGTTTTCTTTCATAAAAAAAATAAATTAGTGCTTGGATGAAAAGTCAAAACACCTGAAATTACAGTCAGTTGAATGCTATTCTCAAATCGAAGATTTTTAGCAGTTAGCCTTTAGCAGTTAGCCTTTAGCTAAGAGCTAATCCGCCAACGTACTCTGGCGGACTAATAGCTTTTTCACAAATCTTCACATATGTAAATAAGCCGAACCTATTGCCAGTATTGAAAAAATACTTTTCATTCAAATATTAAATTAACATGATTTCTTATTATTTTCAACGAATCCTTTTTGATTTATAATTGTTATTGGTTCTGTAAAAAGTCTGATTTTTTACTTTCTTCTTAGATCGCGACAAGACTGCTTGACTTTCCCTGCATTATTAAGTAGTTGTTGAGCTGATTTTTTACAAAACCGTCAACTACTATGAGGAGGGCTTTATGAAGAAAACAAGGAGTAAACGGGTAAGTTTTGATGCAATGGTGAAATTTTTCATGCGGCAGTATAATATCCCTACAACAAAGGATGTAAACAACCTTATAGCCAAGATCGACAGGCTGGAGAAGTTAATTAAAGCTACAGCCCGTCCCGCCAAAAGTGGACCTGTTTCCCGCAGAGTTTCCAGTAAAGGCAAGGCATTGTCCGGTAAACCTTCTGTAACAGCTTCAGATATTGTCTTGAATATTATAAAGGCTTACAGGAATGGGGCCGGTTTTGCCCAGATCCAGGCCAAAACAGGTTTTGGCGAGAAAAAACTGCGCAATGTTATTTTTCGCCTAAATGATATGAATAAGATTAAGCGCAAGAGTCGCGGCATCTATATTGCCTCATAATTCCAGAACTAAATCCACGGCCACATTAGATAAAAAAATGGCAAAAGTACGGGCGTATTGCAATACGCCCGTACCACTCGACCACTCGACCAAACAACAATGGTGACTTTATGGATGTAACTTTGGATCAAAACAATCCCGGGCTAAAACAGGGCGACAATATATCCGGTTATGTTATCAAGAAGGTCGCGCAGCTTGAGGAAATAAATTCAGTTTTTTATGAGCTTGAGCATACGCTTACAGGCGCCAGGCATATCCATATCAGTAAAAATGACGAAGAAAACACATTCGGCGTAGCCTTTAAGACTGTTCCGGTTGATTCAACCGGTGTTGCGCATATTCTGGAGCATACTGTTTTGGCTGGTTCAAATAGATTCCCTGTGCGCGATCCGTTCTTTTCCATGCTAAAGAGAAGTTTGAGCACCTTCATGAACGCCTTTACCTCATCGGACTGGACCATGTATCCTTTTTCCACCCAGAACCGGAAAGACTTTTACAATCTTATGGATGTTTATCTTGATGCGGCATTTTTTCCAAAAATAGATGAACTCAGCTTCAAGCAGGAGGGCCATCGCCTGGAAATCGAAGATGATTTAAAAGATGCAGGTTCCATGAGGCTTGTTTATAAAGGCGTTGTATACAACGAGATGAAGGGCGCTATGTCATCGCCGGATCAGGTATTAATACAATTTCTTTTAAAAGCCCTTTACCCTGACACAACATACAGCCACAACTCAGGCGGAGACCCTGTTGCAATTCCAAGTTTGACATATGATCAATTAAAGGCCTTTCACACGCGGCACTATCACCCAAGCAACTCTTTTTTTTATACATACGGAAATATGCCGTTAAAGGAACATCTTAATTTTATACAGGAAAAAATCTTAAAAAAATTTCAGCGGATCGATCCAAAAACAAATGTTCTTTCTCAACCCCGCTGGAACAAACCTGGAAAGATAATAAATAAATATCCGCTTGGAGAAAGTGAAGATCCATCAAAAAAATGCCAGGTTTGCGTGGCATGGCTGACCACGGATATAAAGGATTTTTTTGAGATTCTGGTTCTTACACTGCTTGAACATATTCTTCTTGGAAATTCGGCCTCTCCTCTGCGCAAAGCTTTGATAGATTCAAAGCTTGGAACTGCTCTATCCGACGGGACCGGCTTTCATGACGATAACAGGGATACCATGTTCGCATGTGGGCTCAAAGATGTGGAGGAGAGCGCTGCAGAAAAAATTGAAGCCATTATTTTTGATACTTTAAAAAGTCTTGTGGATAAAGGTATTGACAAAAAATTGATCGAGTCGGCCATTCATCAGATAGAATTTCATCGCAAGGAAATAACAAACACACCCTATCCTTATGGCCTGAAACTGCTTTTAACCATTTCAGGAAGCTGGCTTCACGGCGGCGATCCTGAAAGAATTTTACGGTTTGATGCAGATCTTGACAGGCTTCGAGAAGAACTTTCCAGGGGCCTGTTTTTTGAAAACAGGATAAAAAGCTATTTTCTAAATAATCCTCACAGGGTGCTTTTTACGCTGGCTCCTGATCAATTGATGGAGAGTAAAGAAAAGAACAGGGTTGCGGTAGAACTTGAGAGTGTCAGGGCATCATTGAGCAAATCCGATATGAAAAAAATAAAGGAGGATGCTAAAGCTTTAAGGCGACTCCAGGAAAATATAGAGGATGTTTCCTGCCTTCCCACTCTGGAGCTTCAAGACATTCCTCCATCTGTTAAAAGCGTAAAGGAGACAACCAGATATGGCGCAGCGGTTGCCTGTTATAATCAGCCAACCTCCGGAATTTTTTACTTTGAGGCGGCTGCAGTGGCCGGATCTTTCAGAAAACAGTTGATTCCTCTTATACCTTTTTTCTGCTTTGCTCTCCCCAGAATAGGAACAACCACGCGTGATTATACGGAAATGGCGCAGCTCATTGATGCATATACAGGCGGCATTGGGTTGTCTTCTAATTCCCGCACCAGCTTTGAAGAAAAGGGTTTTTGCTTGCCGTTTATCTCCTTTAGCGGAAAATGCCTTGTCAGAAATCAGGGCAGGATGTTTGAAATTATTCAGGAGCTTTTATGCAAATTTGCTTTTTCAGATATTGTCCGCTTAAAGAGCCTTTTGTTTGAATACAGGGCAGGATTGGAATCGATGGTTGTGCAAAGTGGTCACAGTTTGGCAATGATGCTTGCTTCGAGAAACTTATCAACTACATGCGCACTCAGCGAAATATGGCACGGCGTTCACCAGTTGCAAACTATAAAGGGCTTAACCGACGATCTTACCGAAGATAAACTAAAGTCTATATCCAGTGATTTATTATCAATCGGCAAAAACCTTTTTACACGAAACAATTTTAAAATTGCGCTGATCGGCGAAGATCATCCCTTATCACCAGCATCATCCCTGACAGCATCCATACAAAAAGCACTATTTCATTCCCCCCTTGAGGGGGGCAAGGGGGGTGTTCCTGTAAACGCTTTTGCGACCCCTGAAATCGAATTTGACGATAAAATTATCAGGGAAGGCTGGAGCACATCTTCTGCGGTTTCATTTGTGGCCCAGGCATTTAAGACCGTGCGAATGGGACATGAAGATGCTCCTGCTTTATCTGTGATAAGTAAAATACTTCGCTCAATGTATCTTCATCGTGAGATTCGGGAAAAAGGCGGAGCATACGGCGGATTTGCGGTATACAATTCCGAAGATGGCATATTTAATTTCGGATCTTACAGGGACCCCCACATATCTGCTACCCTTAAGGTGTACGATGGCGCCGCAGCTTTCATAAATTCCGGGCGTTTTGTTGATGAGGATGTCAAGGAAGCAATTTTGCAGGTATGTTCCGGAATCGACAGGCCAGATCCACCGGGACCTGCGGCTCAAAAGGCATTTTACAGAAAAATTGTCTCTTTATCGGATGAGACGCGCAAGGCTTTTAAAGAAAGGCTTCTTTCGTTAACCAGGAATAAGGTCGTAGAGGTTGCTGCAAAATATTTTGATCAAAACAAAAGCGAGCGCTCTGTGGCGGTTATATCAAGTGAGCAGAAATTAAAAGAGGCAAATGAAAAATTGCCTCACGACACTCAGCTCAGGCTTTACAGGATTTAGGTTTTTTAAAGAGACTTTTTTGACAGGATTGACAGGATTGACAGGATATTCATGATTAAAACATCAAAACTCATCCTGTAAATCCTTATACTTTGCGTTTTACATCAGCTTCGTATTGTGAAACCTTTTGACAGAACGGTATTTAGAACATTTGCCAATCTCGGCATTTTTTCTAAATGCTTCGATACCGTTTGACTAAAAAACACAAAGATTGAGGATACTATGAGTTAAATCCCAAGACCCCATTTCTCACAACCTATTAGTTCCCTCTCTACTGGGGAGAGAGGGTCAGGGTGAGGGGGAATATCAAATCAAAACAACAACCAGGTTTTATTAGAGGTTGCTGTGATGGTAAAAAACTCAAAAAGCACACATACAACAATATTAATTTTCTCCCTTTTTCTTTTGACGCTGTCATTAATTCTGCCCTGTAATTCTAACGCAAATCCACTTATAAAATCCGGCGATATAAACAATAATGCCGGCTTCGTAAAAAGTTCAAAAATACTGTTTTCCGTCATTCCGGCAAAAGCTGGAATCCAATCTTTTCAAAAACAGAATATGAAACGCATATTTTCATGGGCGTAAGGTTTCCCTGTCTTTACCAAAATTTTTCTTGACTTCAGTCTAAATTTGGTCTTAATATGGGTCATGTCTCATTGAAAGGAGGGGATTGCATATGAAATTAAGCGTATCGATAAAACCCATAAGTTATTTTAAATCTCATGCTGCGGAAATTATCCGACGCATCTCAGAAAACCAGGAGTCAATGGTTATCACCCAAAGAGGAGAGGCAAAGGCAGTGATTCAGGATATTCGCAAATACGAACAGACCCAGGAAAGTCTCGCAATGCTGAAAATCCTGGCACAAAGCCGGAAAAGTTTAAACAAAGGAGATGTTCGACTTGCAGCCGACGTTTTCAAAGAGCTGAAAACCAAGGATAATTTTCCCTCATGAGTTTTACTGTTCATATAATAGGAGATGCCGAAAAAGATTTATATGAAATCTATGATTATGTCAGAAAATCTGGCTTTCCGATCAATGCCCGAAAATTATTTTCACGGCTGGAGCAGGCATGTCTCAGTCTTGCGGACAATCCGGAACGAGGGCATATTCCACCTGAGCTTGAAAGAATAGGTGTTTATGAGTATCGGGAAATTCACGTTAAAGTACACCGAATTATCTATCAGATTGTCGATAATAACGTGTTTATTCATTGCATTTTGGACGGCAGGAGAGATCTGCAAGAACTGCTGGAACATAGAATCTTAAGATAAATGAAGAAGTTCATAAACGAATGCGGCTTACGCGCAGATTCTGATATTTCAGACAATAAAGAGTCGCAACTGAGGCAAAGGTTTTTGGGTGAACCCAACCCGGTAAATTAACACTGGATTAGTCGAAGATCCGCCTGTGGTGGACTCAAGGCTGTTTGTTTGCGTAAAATTAGACGGCATCACAGATGCCTTGATCCAACAAAATGAAAAACCCAGATTTTTTCGTTGGGTTTCGCTTCATTATTTTATGAATCAGAAATTTACAAACTCACTATATGGTTCACCTGAGGCAGCGGACAATTAAATTTAAGAACGGCTGAAATTCGCTCATAAGTGAGCGTAAAGAAACAACTTAGAGCAATCTTTTTATAAAAAGCTTGCTAAAGCCGATATTATCCGACTCATAGAAAATTTTATTCAGTCGTCGTTCTTTCTTAACGCTCACTAACATGCTCAAACAGTCAGCCGTTTTAAATTTAACTGCCCGCCACATCAGGTGGTTGGCAGATTATTTTTTAAGTTTACACAAAATAGGGGACATTCGTGCAGAACGTGCATAAACCCAATGCCTGTCCACCGCGCTGGAGAGTTAGGCACTTTCTGCACGAACGTTATATATTAAAACGAGTAAGGCATAACCCTTTATTATAACACAATAAAAATATATTATCTCCTTGACATAAAATAACCTCCTGATAGCATAAGGTCGCCAAATTTATTAACCCTTAAGCATG
>JAPVVG010000125.1 GCA_028571455.1 Desulfobacteraceae bacterium
GATGCACAAATACATCCGGTCCGTCTTCCTGTTCGATGAATCCAAAACCTTTGCGGTCATTAAACCACTTAACAGTTCCATTTATCATAATATCATCCTCCTTTCAAAAAATTTCAACGTTACAAACTGAAGGATGATTGCGTTTAACAAACGGATAATCCCCACAGAAAGAAACACTCCAGCCAATTTACGGCGGGATTTAATTGATAGCACATACTAAACACCTTAATACGTAATAGCAAGCCAAATATTTATTTTTTTTAAAATATCAACACATCAGCGCAGTCCACCGAAAGAACCATTGTAGGACCAAATTAACTTATTAAAAAGAAACGAAATATATAAAAATAAGAGGCTGTTTAGGACTGATACAGGGGACATCCATTGGATTATTGGTTTACAGTTTATTTTTTGTGTAATATGTGAAGAAGGGCGTTGCAGCTATATGATATCGCTTGCTGAACTAATCTAAATTCGCATAATCAAAAAAAGCTTGACAGTATCTATTAAGTTTGTTAAAAAATTAATTTTAAAATTAACGATAATAAAGATTATGAAAAAATTATCAGCCGTTTATAGCCTTATTAGTCTAATTATTGTCCTCGTCGTAGGCATACTGACCTGCTGCGAGGAAGGGGCTTAATAATGGCTTGATTATATCCTTAATAAAAAATATAAAATCCGTTATCAGCCCCTCAAACTGGTAACGGATTTTTTTTTAACAAAACCTGTTTTCAGGAGAATAGCCTAAAATGAAAAGCGATATTGTTAAAAAAGGTATTGAAAGGGCGCCTCATCGAAGCCTCTTTAAGGCGATGGGATACACAGACACTGAATTGCAAAAACCGTTAGTCGGCATTGTTAATCCAGCCAATGCGATTATTCCGGGCCATGTTCATCTGGACACAATTGTAGAAGCTGTAAAGGCCGGGGTTTACATGGCAGGCGGCACTCCTATCGAATTCGGCACTATCGGCGTTTGCGACGGCATTGCAATGAATCATACGGGGATGAAGTATTCCCTTGCAAGCCGTGAACTTATCGCCGACTCAATCGAGGTGATGGCCACTGCCCATGCATTCGATGCCATGGTTATGGTTACAAATTGCGACAAGATCGTTCCGGGAACGCTGATGGCTACCGCGCGTCTGGATCTTCCCACCATTATAATAAGCGGAGGCCCCATGCTGGCCGGCGATAATCCTGATCAATCAAGGGCAGGGAAAATCGATCTTGTCACTGTTTTTGAATCTGTTGGCGCGGTGCTTTCAGGCAGGATGACGGAAAAGGACTTGATTGCTATTGAAAATGCCGCGTGCCCAACCTGCGGATCATGCGCCGGCATGTTTACAGCCAACTCCATGAACTGTTTGACCGAAGCCATAGGCATGGGTTTACCCGGCAACGGCACAATTCCTGCCGTGATGGCCGCGCGTATTCGTCTGGCCAAGGAGGCCGGAATGCAGATAATCAGCCTTTTAAAGCAGCAGATTACTCCAAAAAAAATCATGACCGAAAAGGCATTTAAAAATGCTCTTACAGTTGACATGGCGCTGGGTTGTTCCACCAACACTGTTCTCCATCTTCTGGCAATTGCAAATGAAGCAAAGGTAAATATCGACCTTAACCTGATCAATGAAATCAGCATAGTGACACCTCATCTTTGCTCGCTCAGCCCGGGAGGTAAACACCATATAGAGGATCTGAATCAAGCGGGAGGTATTGGCGCTGTAGTCAATGAGCTATTACACGCAGGCCTTATCAACAGTGACTGCATGACTGTAACAGGAAAAACAATCGGAGAAAATGTACAAAATAAGCCGATACTTGATAATGATATTATACGGTCTGCAGGCAGCCCTTATCATGACCAGGGAGGTCTTGCCGTGCTTTTCGGAAACCTTGCGCCTGATGGATGCATTGTAAAACAGTCGGCGGTTTTAGATGAGATGTTGTGCCACGAGGGGCCTGCCAGGGTTTTTGATTCTGAAGAGGATGCGACTCAGGCTATTATGAAGAGTAATATAAAAAAAGGGGATATTGTTGTAATACGTTATGAGGGGCCAAGGGGCGGCCCTGGTATGCGGGAGATGCTTGCTCCTACGTCCGCAATAGCCGGCATGAAATTGGACAGCCATGTAGCGCTGATTACAGACGGACGTTTTTCAGGAGGAACAAAGGGCGCATCCATAGGACATGTTTCACCTGAAGCCATGCAGGGAGGGCCTATTGCAATTGTGCAGGAAGGGGATCTTATATCAATCGATATTCCCGGCAAAAGTATAACGCTCAAGGTCACTGAAGAGAAAATCAAGGATAGATTTGCCTTATGGTCGCCTCCTGAGCCGAAGATAACACATGGATATATGGTCAGATATTCACGCATGGTATCATCGGCCAGCGAGGGCGCGATAGTAAAATAACCAGTAACGAGCGACGAGCAACACCCCCCTTAAATCCCCCCTTCAGGGGGGACTAAGGGGGGTGTTAACCAGCAAAAGAAAGGATTTATCATGAAACTTACAGGCGCACAAATCCTTATGGAGGTGCTCAAGGAAGAAGGTGTTGACACGATTTTTGGATTTCCTGGAGGTGTTGTCATAGATATTTATGATGAACTGGCTAAAACAGATATACGGCATATACTGGTTCGCCATGAGCAGGGAGCGGTTCATGCCGCGGACGGTTATGCAAGGGCCAGCGGCAGGGTGGGGGTATGCCTGGTAACATCCGGGCCCGGGGCTACCAATACGGTGACCGGAATTGCAACTGCCTACATGGACTCCATTCCGATAGTAATATTTACCGGCCAGGTTCCGACACAGCTTATCGGCAACGATGCCTTTCAGGAAGTGGATATTGTCGGAATAACAAGGCCGTGCACCAAGCACAACTACCTTGTTAAACGGACCGAGGATCTTGCAAGAATTGTTAAGGAGGCATTTATTATAGCTGGTTCCGGCCGCCCCGGGCCCGTGCTGATCGATCTTCCAAAGGATGTATCAAACACAAAAATAATTTACAAAGCGCCAAAAAAAATTGAGCTAAAGGCATACAATCCTACCTACAACCCGAATATGAAACAGTTGCACAGGGCAGTAAAACTTATAAAGAATGCCAAAAAGCCGATTATTTTTGCAGGAGGCGGGGTTGTTCTTTCAAAGGGTTCAAAAGAGCTTACTGAATTGGCTCATAAAACCCGGACCCCTGTAACATGCTCCTTAATGGGGCTTGGAGTATTCCCGGGCACGGATCCTTTGTGGCTTGGCATGATCGGCATGCATGGCACATATCGAGCCAACATGTGCTCAGGAGAGTGCGATCTTATTGTTGCCGTGGGGGTCCGTTTTGACGACCGTGTTACCGGAAAAACAGATACATTTGCCCCCAATGCAAAGATTGTGCATATTGATATTGATCCCACATCAATACGCAAGAACATTCCTGTTGCCGTTCCTATTGTAGGTGATTGCAAAATTACCCTCGGTCTTCTCAACAGGCTTTTAGACAAGGAGGACTTAGGCGACCTCAAGACAAAGAGAAAAAAATGGCTTGATCAGATTGACCAGTGGAAAAGCACAAAGCCCCTTGCGTATAAACAAGAAGATATTATAAAGCCGCAATATGTTATCGAGAAACTCTACGAATTGACTAAAGGCAGTGCGATTATAACTACTGAAGTGGGTCAGAATCAGATGTGGGCGGCCCAGTATTATCATTTTAAAAAACCAAATCATTTTATTACATCGGGCGGTCTGGGATGTATGGGCTTCGGACTTCCCGCTGCAATCGGCGCTCAGCTTGCGTGCCCGGATAAGCTTGTAGTGGACATTGCCGGAGACGGCAGCATTCAGATGAACATACAGGAAATGGCAACTGCAGAGCAATACAATCTTCCGGTAAAAATCGTTATTCTGAACAACCAGTATCTTGGCATGGTTAGACAGTGGCAGGAACTGTTCTACGACAAACGTTATTCCGGTACAGGTATGGAGCACGCGCCTGACTTTGTAAAGCTGGCAGAGGCATATGGGGCTCTTGGTTTAAGGGCTACAAAGCCTGAAGAGGTTGAACCGGTGCTCAGAAAAGGCCTTTCTTCACCTAAAACAGTAATTATGGACTTTGTGGTCGAGAGGGAAGAATGTGTTTATCCAATGGTGCCTGCCGGAGCTCCTATAACGGAAATGCTTCTGGCCTAAGAGTTCTGGCCTGACAGCAAATGCTTCTGGCTTAGGGATAAGGAGGATATAAATCATGACAGAACAAAAACATATACTTTCGATTTTAGTTGACAATCAGCCGGGGGTGCTGTCCAGGATTGCAGGATTATTTAGCGGTAGAGGCTATAATATCGAGAGTCTTTCGGTTGCCGAAACTATTGATCCTCTGGTGTCCAGGATTACCATGGTTACTATGGCGGATACGCCGGTTGTCGAGCAAATTATGAAGCAGCTTCACAAGCTTATTAATGTGATAAAAGTATATGAACTTACAGGATCAAGTTATGTTCAAAGGGAGATGGCCCTTATCAAGGTGCAGGCCAGGCCGGAACGCAGGGCTGAAATTCTCCGAATTGTCGATATTTTCAGGTGTAAAGTAGTTGATGTAGGGCAGGGGCATTACACCTTAGAGGTTACAGGAGATGAAGGCAAAATGGATGCAATTTTAAATCTTTTAAAGCCGATAGGAATTAAGGAAATTGCAAAAACAGGCATTATCGCCCTTTTCCGGGAACCAAAATAAAATCAGGGGAGAATAAAATGGCAAAAGTCGATTTTGGCGGTGTTGTAGAAGAAGTAATTACATCTGAAGAATTTTCTCTGGATAAAGCCAGGGAAGTGCTTAAAGATGAAACAATCGTAGTTCTTGGCTACGGAGTTCAAGGGCCGGCGCAGTCTTTAAATCTTAAAGACAACGGCTTTTCCGTAATCATAGGACAGCTTGAAGGGGATGAATACTGGAATAAGGCGATTTCAGACGGTTTTGTCCCAGGTGAAACTCTCTTCCCGCTTGAGAAAGCAGCACGGAAAGGAACAATTATTAAGGAACTCCTATCGGATGCCGGTCAGGCCGCAACATGGCCTCAGGTAAAAAAATGTCTTAACGAGGGGGATGCTCTTTATTTTTCGCATGGTTTTTCAATTGTTTATAAAGATCTGACCGGTGTTGTACCCCCGGAAAATATTGATGTAATTATGGTGGCGCCAAAAGGATCCGGAACTAATGTGCGGAGAAACTTTCTGGACGGGAGTGGTATCAATTCCAGCTTTGCTGTGCATCAGGACTTTACCGGCAGGGCAATGGAAAGAACTCTTGCGCTCGGTATCGCCATAGGATCAGGTTATCTCTTTCCCACAACATTTGAAAAAGAGGTTTACAGCGATCTTACCGGCGAGCGCGGCGTTCTGATGGGATGTCTTGCCGGTACTATGGAGGCGCAGTACAATGTTCTTAGAAAAAACGGACATTCGCCGAGCGAAGCTTTTAATGAAACCGTAGAAGAACTGACCCAGAGTCTCATTCGTCTTGTAGGCGAAAATGGCATGGACTGGATGTTTTCAAACTGCAGCACTACTGCTCAGAGAGGCGCTCTGGACTGGGCTCCAAAGTTCAGGGATGCTGTGGCTCCTCTTTTTGACGATCTGTACGACCGCGTTAAAACAGGCAAAGAAACAAAAAGGGTTCTGGAAGCTAACAGCGCACCTGATTACATGACAAAGCTTAGAAAAGAGCTGAATGTGATCAAGAATTCAGAAATGTGGAAAGCAGGCGCAGCAGTTCGATCATTAAGACCTGAAAACCGGAAAAAATAGGTAGCCGTTCACGGCTTGAAAGTTGAAATTGGAAAGTAGAAATTAGGGAGAGATAAAATAGAAATTGGAAATTGGGAAGAACAGTACAAAAGCATGAAGACCAAATTTCTAATTTCTAATTTCAATGTTCCGTGAACGCTTACAAAAATAGATATTGTATTTTTATTCTTGGGAGACCAACATAATGGAACCAATACTTCTATATGATACCACGTTAAGAGACGGAGCCCAGGGAGAAAACATCAGTTTCAGCGCTGAAGAGATGATAAAGATCGCACAGAAGCTTGATGATATCGGGATACACTACATAGAGGGTGGCTGGCCCGGTTCCAATCCCAGAGACGAGCGCTTTTTTGAGCTGGCGAAAAATATTAAATTTCAAAACGCCTGTCTTGCCGCATTCGGCTCTACCCGTAAGGCCGGCATCAAGCCTGATGATGATCCTAACTTAAATGCGCTTCTTGAGAGCGGCGCTCCTGCTGTCACAATTTTCGGAAAGACATGGGATCTCCACGTCAAGCAGGTTATGAGAAATACTTTGAAAGAGAATCTTGCAATGATACGCGACTCTGTCGAGTACCTGAAGGAGAATAATCGTGAGGTTATCTATGATGCCGAGCATTTTTTTGACGGGTATAAAAAAAACCCGGATTATGCATTGCAAACCCTGATGGCTGCTGTAGATGGCGGCGCAGACACTATTGTTCTCTGCGACACAAATGGCGGCACCCTTCCATTTGATATAGAATCCATCATAAATAATGTACGCAAAAGCATTGCTGAAAAACAGAGCACAAAAACAGATGCCCTGCCACTTAAAATCGGAATTCATACACACAACGACTGCGGCATGGCTGTGGCCAATTCTTTAGCAGCGATACGCGCAGGCGCTGTTATGGTCCAGGGGACTATCAATGGATATGGAGAAAGGTGCGGCAATGCAGACCTTACCTCAATTATACCGATTCTTTGTATAAAAATGGACTGCCCGTGTATTTCAAGTAAGAACCTCGCAAAACTAAAAAAGCTCTCCAGGTTTGTCAGCGAGACTGCAAACATGATTCCATTAAACGCCAGGCCTTTTGTTGGTAAAAGCGCTTTTGCCCACAAGGGCGGTATTCATGTAAGCGCTATCATGAAAGTGCCAAGGGCATACGAACACATGGATCCTGAATATGTGGGGAACAAACGCCGTGTCCTGGTATCTGATCTTTCCGGCAAGAGCAACGTGGAATACAAGGCCAGGGAACTGGGTATTGAGCTTAAGGAAAAGGAGTTTGACAGCCGCAGGATCGTTTCAGAAGTAAAGCGGCTGGAAGAGCAGGGTTATCAGTTTGAAGCGGCTGACGGCTCATTCAAGATCCTGATGGAAAAATTTACAAAACAGTTCAAACCCCTCTTTGAACTGAAATCTTTTAGAGTCCACATTGAAAAGGACAAAGATTATCCATGTTCGTCTCATGCTACAATCAAGATTTCTGTCGGCGATAAGGAGGAGATCACTGCCGCCGAAGGGCATGGGCCGGTTAGCGCTCTGGATAATGCCCTGCGCAAGGCCCTGGAGAAATTTTATGTAACCGATCTGGATTCCATGCGTCTTGTTGATTTCAAGGTGCGGGTAATAGACGGAGGAAAAGGGACCGCGGCAAAGGTAAGGGTTTTAATAGAGTCAAGAGATGAAGATGATATCTGGAGCACAATCGGCGCTTCAGAAGATATTATAGAGGCAAGCTGGCAGGCGCTGGCAGACAGCTTTCAGTATAAGCTGGCTAAAGAACGAATGAAAAAATAGTCGAGTAGGGAATTAGTCGAGTAGTCGAGTAGTCAACCACTCGACCAATTTTCTACTCGACCACTCGACGAATATCACGGATTAAGAGGCAAAATCATGAATGAGAGAGTGATTATTTTTGATACAACTTTAAGAGATGGTGAGCAGTCTCCCGGAGCAAGCATGAATGCCGGCGAAAAGATGCGGATAGCCATTCAGCTTGAGAAGCTTGGCGTAGATGTGCTGGAGGCAGGTTTTCCTGCCGCATCTGAAGGAGATTTTGAGGCCGTTTCCAGCATAGCAGGAAGGTTGAAAAACACAGAGGTTGCCGCCCTGGCGAGGACATCAAAAGAGGATATCGATCATGCCTGGGGCGCTATTCGTAATGCCGCTAAACCGAGGATACATACTTTTATTGCCACATCAGATATCCATATGGACTACAAGCTGAAAATGACACGGGATGAGGTTGTAAAAAAAGCAATTGAAGCGGTTAAATATGCGAAATCTTTTACTGACAGCATAGAATTTTCTGCTGAAGATGCATCAAGGAGTGATCCTGATTTTCTGTGCAGGGTTTTTGAGGCCGTAATAGAGGCCGGCGCCACAACTATTAATATTCCTGATACAGTAGGCTACGCCATTCCCCAGGAATTTGCGGATCTTGTTAAATATGTAATGGCACATACACCAAATATCCATAAAGCAATTGTGAGCATACACTGCCATAACGACCTTGGCCTTGCTACAGCCAATACTCTTGCGGCAATATGCGCCGGAGCAAGACAGGCTGAAGTTACAATAAACGGAATCGGAGAAAGGGCAGGGAATACATCTCTTGAAGAGATGGTAATGGCTCTGCATACAAGACCCAATTATATACCAATATCAACCAATATTAACACCGAGCAGATCTATCCGACAAGCCGGCTTGTAAGTATGATAACAGGAATTATTGTGCAGCCGAACAAGGCTATTGTTGGAGCTAACGCATTTGCGCATGAAGCAGGTATTCACCAGGATGGCATGTTGAAAAACCCCATGACATATGAGATTATGAAGCCTGAAACCATAGGTCTCAGCGCCAGCAAGCTTGTATTGGGCAAACATTCAGGAAGACATGCCCTGCGCTCACATTTAAAGGAGCTGGGATACGATCTTTCAGACGAAGAATTACAACTTGTCTTTAAAAAATTCAAGGAGCTTGCGGATAAGAAAAAGACTATTGTTGATGAGGATCTTGAGGTTATTGTCACGGAAGGTATATTACGGACTGCCGACATCTTCTGTCTGGAATATTTGCATGTGATAAGCGGGACAACGGTTCTTCCCATGGCGAGTGTCAAGCTCACGATAAATGGACGGTCTGTGCAGGGTGCCGGTTATGGAAACGGCCCGATTGATGCTACTTTTAACACAATAGCAAAACTCACCGGGACGGGATCGGAACTCTTAAGATTTTCTGTAAGCGCCCTGACCGGCGGCACAGATGCACAGGGCGAGGTAACTGTGCGCTTAAATGAAGACGGGCTTATTGCCCTTGGTAGAGGGGCTGACCCTGACATAATTACTGCCAGCGCAAAGGCTTATATTAACGGGCTAAACAGGCTGGAATACTTAAAAGCCCATCCGGTAATATCACCGGAAGCATTGTAACTACTCAGGTGGATAGGCTGAAGGCTGAAGACTGTTAGGAAAAAGCGTTAAAGCCATGTTTGCCGCAAGAATCAGATGCATGACAATGCTATCAGGTTTGAAATGTTCCGATAATATCCGTTATCCGCGAAATATTTCTTTTTATAAGAAAGGCTTCTATTCCTTCAATAATGTCAATTGTGGCATGGGGGTTAATTAAATTCGCCGTGCCGATCTGAACCGCAATAGCTCCTGCTATTAAAAACTCAAGCGCATCCTCTGCGGTCATTATGCCTCCAACCCCTATTACAGGAATCTTAACCTTTTGAACTACCTGCCATACCATGCGCAAAGCCACAGGTTTAATTGCCGGGCCGGAAAGACCTCCGGTTATATTTGCGAGCTTTGGACGCCGGGTTTCAATATCTATAACCATACCGGTTATCGTATTTATCAATGATATGGAATCAGCGCCCGCATCCTCCACGCTGCGGGCAATAAGCGTAATATCGGTCACATTGGGAGTAAGTTTCACCATAACAGGTTTGCCGGTATTGCCTCTTATAGCCTTTACTACTTTGTAGGCTGCATCGGGATCGGTTCCAAATGCGACCCCTCCTGCTTTTACATTGGGGCATGAGATATTGACTTCGATACCTGCTATTTCTTCAATATCATCAATGCGTGACGCCAGCTCCGCATATTCTTGGATGTCTTTTCCGTAAATGTTGATAAAGACAGGAGTTGAGAGTTGTTTGAGGAACCGGAGTTTTTCTTCAACAAATGATGTAAAACCAACGTTTTCAAGGCCGATGGCATTAAGCATGCCGCATGGAGTTTCAACTATCCTTGGCGGCGGGTTGCCCATGGAGGGTTTAAGCGACAAACCCTTGACAATAATAGCCCCAAGCCGGTTCAGATCAATAAGATTTTCAAACTCCCTGGCATACCCAAATGTGCCGGATGCCGTCATTACCGGGTTTTTTAACTCTATTTTTCCGATATTTACTTTAAGATCGGCTCTGTTTTCCATAATACCCGTCTATTACCTCCGGTATGCGATTATATGAGACCCTTAGCAAGACCACTTTTTGCGGCCCTCACAAAAACGTTGGCAAACCAGCCCACAAAAAGACGACAAGAGGGTAATCTTTTTTTCTGCAATTCTCAAGAAGATTTTAAAACTCTTTGCAGCAAGCTGCAGTCCGCCGCAGGCAGGCATACCATGTTCAAGCAGACTTCGCCATAGTAGCCTATCCGGCCTTCGTAGCCACTTCGGCGGAGTAGGCTGGCTACGACGGCTGAATTGGATGTATTGCAATCTTGTGGTTATTAACCAACCCCATTATCGGCACATGACCACGCATGATGTAAGTAAGATGCCATGCAAATCTTATTGCCCAAACCCCGACAACTATTAGATCAGATACGTGATGTAATGCGCATGAGGCACTTTACAGGCCGAGTTGTTCGGCTATTTCTTTCATGGCCTCAAGGCTAATCAAAACAAATTCATTTAGAGCAATTCCCGTGTTTTCACATTCCATTATTCTTTCACGGCTTACGGCGCGCGCAAAATGTTTGGTTTTCATTCTTTTTGTGATTGATTTTGGTTTTACGCTGGCAAGCTTTTTGTCAGGATATATAAGGGCGGTCGCTACAATCAGGCCGGTTATGGTTTCAGAACAGGTAAGAGCATGTTCAAAAACAGTTGAGCGTTCAAGACCAAGGCCTTCGGCATTATGTTTTTTTATCACATTTGTTAAAACAGGAGACACACCTTTTTCCTCAAGAATTCTGGCTGCTTGTGCGCCATGAATGGCCGGGTCTCCGCCGGTTATTTCATAGTCAAGATCGTGAAGAAGTCCGGCCAGACCCCATAGCTGTTCCTCATGTCCCAACGTGCGCGCCATAGCCCGCATAATAGCCTCGGATGCCAGGCAGTGAGATATAAGTTTTTCGTTTTTTATGTGCTGTTTTAAAACAGTTAATGCTTTATCCCTTGTTATTCCCGGATCTGTACTTGTTGACATGTTAACCCCCAGTGCATTTGCTATAATATTTAGAAGTTTTAGAGAAAGCCAGCGTTTGCCACGGTCAATTTGAGACCTTTGCAAAACGCCCCCTTTTGCCCAATTACTGCGTCAGGCTCAAATTTTAATCCTCGAAATATTCAATATATTCCTCCGGTTAAAATTTTCACCTTCTTTGTACTTGAACAAAATTGAACATTTTTCAAAGGTCTCAATTTGAGATATAGCCGCTATAAACATCCCCTCTGGTTGCGATTTTAATAACCCGGCAGTTTTTTGATGGAGAAATATTTACATTTATATAAAGATTATGCTAAAAAATCAATCTCAAAGCTCAAAACAGACCATAACCTAAATTGAGCGATTTTTGGCTCGATCTGCACTGATCTCTTCTTCCCCAAAAATCGCTCAACTTAGGTATAAAAAAGAACAGGAAATGTTTAATGAACAATAATGCAAATAAACCTTTTCTACCGGCTAATTTTATCCGCAATATTATTGCGGAAGATTTGGAAGCGAACAAAAACAACGGTCGTATTGTAACAAGGTTTCCTCCGGAACCGAACGGCTATCTGCATATCGGACATGCCAAGTCGATCTGTCTTAATTTTGGAATTGCCGCCGAGCATGCAGGAGGCATTTGCAATTTGCGATTTGATGATACAGATCCGGGCAAGGAGGAGATCGAATATGTAGAATCAATAAAAGCAGACGTCAGGTGGCTTGGATTTGACTGGGGTGACCGGCTTTATTATGCATCGGACTATTTTGATCAACTATACGAGTATGCTGTTCAGTTGATAAAAAAGGACAAAGCCTATGTATGCAGCCTGAGTGCGGAAGAAATAAGAAAATATCGCGGCACCCTGACCGAGCCCGGGGAAGACAGCCCCTGGCGCAACCGTTCGATTGAAGAAAACCTGGACATGTTTGAAAGGATGCGGGCAGGCGAATTTGAAGACGGTGAGCATGTGCTTCGGGCAAAAATTAATATGAAAGCCCCGAATTTAAATATGCGTGATCCGGTTATTTACAGGATTAAACACATGGCGCATCACAGAACCGGCGACAAATGGCGCATTTATCCGATGTATGATTATGCTCATTGTCTTTCCGATTCCATCGAAGGGATTACACATTCACTTTGCACCCTGGAATTTGAAGACCACCGGCCTCTTTATGACTGGATACTTGACGAACTGGGTGTAGATTGTCATCCTCAGCAAATCGAGTTTGCTCGACTCAACTTGACTTATACGGTGATGAGCAAGCGGAAACTTTTGAAATTAGTGGAACAGGGACATGTTGTGGGATGGGATGATCCTCGAATGCCGACACTGTCCGGCATGCGGAGACGAGGTTATACACCGGAATCTATCAGGGCGTTTTGTGATCGCATCGGGGTCGCCAAAAAGGAAAGTATCGTAGATTTTGCATTGCTGGAGCACTGCATAAGAGAAGATCTGAACGAACGATCCCCCAGGGTTATGGGTGTATTGCGTCCTCTTCGCGTGGTTATTGAAAACTATCCGGAAGACCTGACAGAGGAACTGGAGGCTCAGAATCACCCGACGAATCCGGAGATGGGGACACGGAAAGTTCCATTTTCACGGGTGCTGTATATTGAACAGGAGGATTTTCGTGAAGATCCGCCCAAAAAGTTTTTCCGATTAGCTCCAGGCCGTGAAGTGAGGTTGCGATACGCTTATTATATCAAGTGTAAGCGGGTGGTAAAGGATGAAATAACAGGCAAAATTATTGAGCTGCGCTGCACATATGATCCTGAAACAAAAGGGGGATGGTCTTCTGACGGACGCAAAGTCAGGGGAACCCTTCACTGGGTCTCGGCTCCTCATGCAATTAAGGCAGAAGTCCGCCTGTATGATCGTCAGTTTATAAAAGAAAACCCAACAGGGGGAAAAGCCGGCGCTGATTTTATGAATTATTTGAATCCAAACTCCCTGGAAATACTAATATCCTGCCGTGTTGAACCCAGTTTGTCAGGGGCATCACCGGGCAGCCGATACCAGTTTGAAAGGCTTGGTTATTTTTGCGTGGATTCTGCTGATTCTCATGAGGGGGCGCTTGTATTTAACAGGACAGCAACTCTGCGGGATTCATGGGCAAGGATTGAAAAAAAACAGGGTCGCTGACTTTAACCCGTTATCCAAACACTGCAAAACAGGGTAACACTATTATGAACGCCAGTATCTCTATAATCGCCCAAAAGATTGCTGAAGCAGGCAGAAATATTATTTTTACAGGGGCCGGTATATCTACAGAAAGTGGAATTTCAGACTACCGCAGCAAAGGAGGATTATGGGAGAAGTTCCGTCCTGTATATTTTGACGAATTCATGTCCTCTGAAGATGCACGCATAGAATACTGGAAACGTAAATCCGAACTATATAACGATTTAATTAGAGCAAAACCCAATCCAGCTCATATTTCAATTTTTAAACTCCACGAAATGGGTTTACTGGAAGCAGTTATAACTCAAAACATTGACGGACTGCATCAACAGTCTGGATTGTGTGATGAAAAAGTCATTGAGCTTCACGGAAACACATTGCGTGCACGGTGTATGAGTTGTGGAAAGACTTCTTCAATCCATGAAGCACAAAAACGAATAGAATCAGGTGATCTTGCGCCGGAATGTGATTGCGGTGGCTACCTGAAACCAGATACAATTTCATTCGGCCAGGCAATGCCTGAAAAAGAAGTTGAAAAAGCCGTACTGCTCTGCCGGCAGTGCAGTTTGTTCATGGTTGTTGGCTCAACCCTTCTTGTTCAGCCTGCAGCTCTCATGCCGGGCTATGCCAAAAAATCCGGAGCATTTCTTGCCATAGTAAATCTATCAGAAACTCCATTTGACAGTAAGTGTGACGCGTTAATTCGTGGAAAAGCAGGCGAAGTTCTGCCGGCAATTGTTGATGAAGTTCGTAAAATTTACTGAAATCAAAAGAAGATGGCTTTGTGTCTATGCGCGCTAATAAGTGCCAATAAGGGACGGGTATTGATATATTGATATAATCTATTCAATTAGGATTAGTTTGTTTTCTGTCACAATCTTTTCGCCTCTTTGAATTGATTGGCTTGCTGTCGGCTGGGAAATCCCAAGCCGTTTGGATAGTTCTAAAGTGCTAATACCCAACTCCCTTGCTGCCCAATAACAAAGTACACTGCGCGCTTTAACTGTATCAGGATACCTGCCTGGACGTACAACCTTGTCTATACACATATCAAATAAACGGGCTACTTGATCAACTAACCACTCAAAATCATATCCTCTGCTCTGATACTGATACCGGCGCTCTAACTGCTCTTGACCGAGCTTTAAGACGCTCTCGACAAAATCACCATCACCCAGTATGCGTTCATCACCTTTGATTCGATCCGCTCTGCCTCGAAGCGCTTTAACTGCTGACCAGCCCCCTAAACTTCGAATTAAACCACCACCTACTAATTCCGGTCTCCTACCATCCTCAATACCTTTCTTTACAAATGAGCTGTAAAGTCGCCGTGCCTTTGATTTCGTCTTGTCAAATAAACCCAAAATATATTCAGCATCCTGCCAATCATTTTTGTCTTTTCCCATCAAGATGCTGTGTCCGGAAAACTGATATCGACTCAATTGCTTGTAGTCCGCAACAAGCTTGGCCCTCAATGGATTTAAGTGGATGTAACGCACTAACTCCTTTAGATAAGCATCTTCCTGGCACAGTATGGATTTGTATCTATTTTGAAAAAGGTGTCCGTGACGGCGATGACGGCGATTGAAATAAACGGCATAGCCGGTCAGAAGCCGTCTCATAACAGTGGAAAGGGGTGTTAAACCGGTTCGCAATAATAAGTGCACATGATTAGGTATTAGGGTCCATGCAAAACACGGGGTGGTAGTATTTTTTAGTATGGTACCGAGTCGATCTAAAAATGAATTACGATCAGTGTCATCCAAAAAGATCTTGCGACGTTCGATTCCTCGAACAATAATGTGGTGCAGAGCACCTGGAGCATCTATGCGGGCTTTCCGTGGCATTGGATAACTATTAACAATAACATTTGTGCCTGTCAATCAATATATCAATACCCGTCCCCTATATCCCTCACACATTGCCGTGCATGTCGTACAATCCCCAAGCGTTCGGGGGATAACTCATCACAGGTGCCGTAGAATCAGACGTCAACCCGCAATCTCTTACATAATTTACACACTTATTTTTATTGCTTCCCACATCATTTTCGTACATGGCCTTTGAACAATCAGCGGAATTGCCCCAGCTATAAGCAGTCGTTGTCCCAGCTCTACACGCATACTCCCACTCGGCCTCCGTGGGTAATCTGTATTTGTCCGTACTTTCCTTCCGATTGAGCCTTTTTATAAACTCCCGGCAGTTATTCCAAGAAACCATCTCCACCGGACGATTATCCCCTTTAAAGTTCGACGGATTATTTCCCATTACCGCCCGCCACTGACCCTGTGTTACCTCGGTGGTCTGCATATAAAACCCCTTGGTCAACGTCACCTTGTGCTGCCGCTCATCGCTGTCCCGTCCCTGCTCATCTGACGGACTCCCCATCGTAAAATTTCCCGCTGGTATCAGAACAAATTTCATGCCGAGGCTGTTAACTATGCCGCCGAAAGCTACCTCAAAAAGCAAGCCATCGGTATCCCCGATTTCCAGGCCATCGGCTGCTTCCGGGTATTTGGCTGCCAGGCTCTCCCATGCAGATGCCTTCATATCCTTGCCAAAAAGCGATGATATGATTTTTTTGTATTTGCGGATATCTTCCTTTATTGAAGCAACCAGCTTTTCCCTTTTCTCGGCCCGCCGCCTGGCCTCCTCGGCCTCCCTTTGTCTTTTCAGCTCATCAATACGCTTTTGCTGCTTTTCTTTTTGGCTCACCATGGCGAGCATAGCATCGAGATCGTTACCGCCTTGTGTCGATGGCGTGTTCAGCCGCTTTCGCATGGCGGCAATCTTAGCATCAAGTTCGGCAAGCTCCTTTTCCTGCTTTGCTATTTCCGCAGATTCCTTTTTTCTTGCCTTCTCGGCAGCGACTTCCATCTCTTTCAGACGTTGAAGCTCTTTTTGTCGCTTTGCAGTTTCAACTGACAAGTCTTTGTGCCTTGAATCCTGTTTCAGAAAAAGGATTATTTCTCCGCCCTGCTGACCGCCGGTATCTTTCAAAGACCCGAACATGGGAAACTGCTCTGCGTTTTCCGCAACCCCTGCCTTGATATCAGGGAAAAAGTTCGAAGGGACTAAAAACGGTTTCTGGTTTTCTTTTAGAGTTTTTACTAAGAAATGAGAAAATACGCTGTTTTTTCCAAAACCTTCATCGCCTACCGGTTCAAGACCGCCCGAGGTAATGGCCTGGCGCGAGGTAAGCTTATATGCCTTTTTTATGACTATATCCGTGACTTCCGGCAGTTTCCCTCGATGGCCGCGAAAAAAATCGCCGGAAAAGCAGGAATCTGAAACAAGAAGGATGTGTTTTGCCTTGATAGCATCAACCCGCAGATAATTCTTGATGTCATGATTTGTTATCCATGCAGATGTATCCTCAACGCCACTGCCTATCGGAATCCAGCTTCCTGCCTTTGTAATGGAATCCAGGTGCCCGTGGCCTGCATAGAAAATAACAAGCGAATCATCTTTACGCACTTTTTTTGCGAGGAAATGAAGCTTGCCCAAGATGTTTCTACGTGTAGCTTGTTCATCATAGAGTTCTATCAGGTGGTCTTTATCAAAGTAATAGCGGGAAAGAAGAACATCTCTTACTGACTTTGCATCATTTACCGCTGTCTTCAGTCGAGGCCAATTAATATATGTGTCGATGCCTATCACAAAAAGCCATTGATCGCCCTTTACTTGAGACCCGGACGGAGATACAGGTTTGACGGCAATGCCTCGTACTGCATTGGCATAGTGCGGCATCAATAATGTAGTCGTCAACAAGAGCAAGCAGAGCCATTTTGTAAACCTTCTCATGTTTCCTCCTAAAACAAAAAACCCCGCTCTCTTTTGAAAACGGGGTTTCAATAATCAATCCATAGCAACCATCTTTTGTTGAGGATTATTTCTTTGGTTTATCTTTTTTGTACTTCTCAGATGCTTTTGGGTAAGCCGTGAAAATTTAAAGTTTTTATTTATAGCCTATGCCTTAATATAGGTCAAGAGAGACCTTTGAAAAATGCTCAATTTTGTTTAAGTTCAAGGAAGGCGAAAATTTTAACTGGCGTAATGCGGGACGTTGCCACTATTACACTATGCTATTGGTAAATACAATACAGGGAGCGGGGTCGGCTATTATGATCTTTTCGCGATCAGCAAGGTTCTTCCGACGGTTCCGAGAATACGTTTGTCCTGCATTTTCTGCACTTGGTTTCCGCTCAGGCGTTCAGAGGACAGGGGGCACTCTATTCGATGGGTTACTTCCCATCCTGTTTTAGATAAAACCCTGTGGTAATCAAATATTGTGATTGAATTATCGGGGTTCTCTTTTGAAGCGGGTGTGGATTCAAAATCCCGCCAATCAGCATTTAAGAGGGCCATCCTGGTGATTGCTTTTGATTTTCTATGGGACAGCAGGAAGAAACCTTCAAGGAAACTCTCGTACTCCTCCTTTGTATAAGATGAAATGGAGGAAGACTCTGCATTAGTTTTTTTCTCATAGTCCCTCTCTTTTTTGCTGAAATAGGGCGGGTCGAAAAAGATAAGATCCGGCTTTTTTGTTACAGGCCATGTCCAATTTTGAGGGTCCCAATAGTAGCGCTGGATCTCCGGTCGATTATCCCTGAGTGCAAGATCAAAGGACTGGCATTTTCGTTCAAAGAGGAGACATACATCAGGGACTACGCCGCCGCCGGCCATTGGGTCGAGGATAAGATCGCCGGGTTTTGTGAAGTAGTATAGTGTGTGGGCGACGAGTTGAGCAGGTATCCGTAAATAATGCGGGACGTTGTTACCTTCTGAACTTATGGCAGATATTCGCTTTCCAAGTGTCATTATAGTTACCGGGGAGTGGGCACTGGTTCATTATGATCTTTTTGCGATTAGCAGGGTTCTTCCGACAGTTCCTAAGATACGTTTGTCCTGCATTCTCTGTACCTGGTTCCCGCTTAGACGTTCAGAGGACAGGGGGCATTCTATTCGATGGGTTACTTCCCATCCTGTTTTAGATAGAAGCCTGTGGTAGTCGAATATTGTGATTGATTTATCGGGTTTCTCTTTTGAGGCTGGTGTGGATTCAAAATCGCGCCAGTCGGCATTTAAGAAGGCCATGCTGGTCGTTGGTTTTGCGTTTTTATGGGCTAGCAGGAAGAAGCCTTTAAGAAACCTCTCATACTCCTCCTTTGTATAAGATGAGATTGAAGGGGTATTCTCATTTGCCTTTTCCCTGTATGCCTTCTCTTTTTTGATGTAATATGGCGGGTCAAAAAATATTAGATCCGGTTTTTTTGTGATCGGCCACTTCCAGTTCCGGGTGTCCCAGTGATGGCACAATATCTCAGAACGATTGTCCCTAACTGCGAGATCAAAAGCTTGACATTTTCGTTCAAAGAGAAGGCACACATC
Source organism: Desulfobacteraceae bacterium (assembly GCA_028571455.1). GTDB lineage: Bacteria > Desulfobacterota > Desulfobacteria > Desulfobacterales > ETH-SRB1 > Desulfaltia. The sequence continues at coordinate 18,836 of JAPVVG010000125.1, forward strand.
AGGGACAATGCCGCCGCCGGCCATTGGGTCGAGGATGAGGTCGCCGGGTTTTGTGAAATAGAACAGTGTGTGCGCAATTAGTTGGGCCGGTATCCTCCCGGGCCAGTCGTCTCCGAATCGTTCATCACATTCATTGAAGTTCCATTGATCCCATGTGCGAAGTCCCCAGCCAAGCTCTTTGAATTTTTCCTGATCCGTTTTTCCTTCTAATCGTAAGGCCCAGACAAGTGCAAGATCCATGTGATAATGTCCGGCTATGTAATCCATGTCCCGCCCTTGGGAGAGCAAATTATTAATTTCGCCAAAATTGGCATTATTAATAATTTGAGCAACCCTGCCCTGGCTCGTTCCAATCGTCTGCGCTATCTGCTCTTGGGTCCAGCCAAGCCAGCTTAAGCGGATGACAATGACGTCTCGACCAGCCCGCTGGCGCGCTCTAATATCTGAGATCCAGGTATTTACTGTCTGTCGTATTACCCCTAATTTTTCTGCGAGGGCCTCTTCAGTCCATGTACATTCAGGGTCTGTTGATGCAATATCACGCGCGATCCGCTTTTTATCGCCGGGGTTTAAACGATCGCCATGGCTGATGTTACATTTTGCCCCTTCAAGGAGAAGCGCTGTTTTGTTTTTCTCGTAATCAAGTGGTTTGTCCTTCCATTCAACGGCCGGAATCTTTTTGATTCCACTCTCCTTAAACGCAAACCAGCGGTGGATACCATCTAAAATTATAGTCGCTCCATGCCTACCGGCAGGCAGGTCGGTTGTTTGATCGCCTTCCGCATAGTTAAAGACTCTCTGAATCTTGATTGGTGGAAATTGAGCGCCAATCGCAAGGGCCTCAACATACGCGTTGATGGTCCTCTCGCTTTTCCCTCCTCTTGGGTAAATAAATGGCACCCAGGTTAAATCGGAGATATTGACTTCCATCGTTTCTCCATGACAACTTTTAATGTTGAATTGAATGATTTCTGCTTATTTTCTGTGCCAATCCCCTCTTCGGCAGCAAGATCCCTCTGTTCTTTGGGGATAATGATTTGTTCTTCGTAGCCATCTTCATTTACTTCCCATTCAATCAATTGCATAACTGCCTCCTTTACTGTGGGTCTGGTTTGGTTTGGTCAGATAAAATAGGGGACTACCGGGACGCTTGTCCTCTACCGAAAAAAAAATGGGAAGATTCCTCTTCATTGTAGAAACGGCTGAGCTTCTGAACATATTTCTCATAGTTTTAATGGCTCTGTTTTTGAACGCCCAGGGCCGTGCTGAGTTCCCTGTACAAATTCTTTGCTTCCTGATGAATCGGAGAGCCTTTCAAGCCTTTAGTGTTGGCTGTGCGGGTGAAAAAGGTCTCCAGGACCTGTCGAGCGGCTTCCAGTTGACCGGCCATACGGTAAAGAAGAGCCAGGCCGTAATAGGCGTTTGGGACATCCTGTATCTTGATCGCCTTCTTGAAAAGGATTTCAGCTTTCTGAAATTCCTCCTTCTCCATCATCAGGCCCGCATAGTTGGTCATGACCATGGCATCTTCTGGATGGTGCTCAAGACATTTCTCGTAATAGAAGGCCGCCACGTCCAGGTTGTTTTCATTGCGCGCATATATATTGCCCAACATGACGCAGCTCCAAGCGTCCTTCGGGTCGATCTGCAAACATTCGTGCAGGTGCTGCTTCGCCTTCTCCAGATTGTTCTGTTCCAGGTAAACCTTGGCCATGTTGCGGCGGGCGTCTATGTTTTCCGGGATGATGGCCAGGACCTCCTGAAAAAGCTTCAGCGCGTTCGGGAAACGGCCCTGTCCGGCCTCTTCAATACCCTTTTTCAACGACTTCATGGCGGACTTGAATTTTTCCGGCGTCGCGTCCCGGAATTCGATCTCCACCATGCCGTCCTGTATGGCAATGTCCATAACCTCGGTAATAACGCCGTAGATCTTTTTTACTCGTTCGATCACATCCTTTTCGGAAAATGATGACGGATCGAACCGTTTGCCAGGCGCAAGCATGATGTCTTTCAGGGGAATGGATAATTTCATTAGGTATCCATGATAATTTTCATCTGTTGGGTCTTTACGAGGTTGCTGTTCGCCAGGCCCTGTAAATCGCTTTTGGGCAACAGCCCGTCAAGATTTGACACCATAGTCCACGATGCCGTCATGATATTATGCAAGGCTCCCGGAGCATCTATTCCTCATGCCCGTTGCCTTCGGATTCCTCTCCCTCAATCGAAGTTAGTATCTTACGATATTCCATTTCGCGAAGCAGCTCTTTTTTGAGGCTCAGCTTGCCCGACCAACTAATAAAGATTTTCATGTTGATATTAAGGGCCACTGCCTTTGCGACGAAGCGGCCTAACCCATAAACCAGCGGCGGGTTAACGGCTGAAGCCTTATGAAAAGCTCAAATAATGATAACTGCGATACCAGCCAAAACGCCTCGGTGTTAGCCGTCTGAGTTAAGCGCTTGGTTCTGTGTCTTTATCCAGTTTTTTATAAAATTCAAGAAATTCAGAGGGAGAAAAAATATGTATCCCCTTAAAAACTGAAGAAGGATAATGTTTTTTATTTCCTGTGACTAAGGATTTTACCATTCCGGCGATGGCAACTTCGAGGAATGGTTCATCGTCGAAATCCGGCAAACGATTCTTAAGCGGCGAACCTAAAGTAAACTGGCCGTATTGCTTTATAAAATCAAGCAATACGCCAATATGGTCTTTATTGAATTTAAACTTTGGACGGTGAAGAACATCCTTATATTCTGCTAAAATCCTGGCATCTATATACACTGTAAGTTCGCCTGAGAATACCATCCGAACAATTTCACCGCCTGGGCCGAAAGGGGTAAGCAGGCCAGAGACAAGAACATTTGTGTCCAATACAATTTTCATTTTTTACGCTTAGACCTTATTACTCCAATTTCAGCATTTATCTCATCCATGGATATCATATCAGTCCCCTTTTGAATGGAATCGTATTGAATTGATGTCAAGGCATTCGTCGCTCGAGCGCGTCTAAAAGCAGTTAGAACTTGTTCAAGATTGTTTTCATTAATAGATGAAAGAAGGGCGATGGGCCGACCGTTGCTTGTCACGACCATTTCCTTTTGCTCCGGTAAATCCTTCCAAATTTGTGAAGATTTTGTCTTTAAATCTCTGACACTTAAGAATTTCATGGTTTCACCTCATATTGAGTCTCAATAATATACCTAATTGAGACTCAAGGCAAGTGATTATTTTCACACAGAACCAGTTATTATATAGTTTCTGGCTATTACCACAGATTTCATGATTGTTGTCTAAAAATTAGCAAAAAAACAGTTTTTTAGCTGTATATTACAACAATTTGGATATTAATGGCCTGCGGGGAAAGCCGGCAGGCTTTTCCTGTCGGTTGTCCATGCGCTTGTTAGGCCTTAATTTCATTTATTGGCAATATTTGTCTGCCATGTCGAATCGTGAGAATGGATATTTGCTTGGTTTCGATACGATAAATGATTCGGTAATTGCCGTAAATTAGTTCTCTAAATTGGCTATCATTAATTTCGGGGACAATCCTGCCGATTTCAGGAGACGATTTTAGGTACTCAACTTTAGAAAATACTGTATCAATCCATTTTTCTGCCGCTGATGGTTTGTCTTGAGCAATATAATCGGCTATTTCCGATGCTCTATCGACAGCAAGAGGAGACCAGATTATTCTCATTTTGAGACTCGCTTTAATAGTTTCTCTTTTGCATCTTTATGGCTGATTCCTGCTCCTTTTCCCAGTTGATTGAGAGAGGTTTGAATATCTGATAGAAGCTCGATTTTCTCTTGCATGGCTTCAAATTCATTTGCACATAAAAGGACCGCGACGCCTTTCCCGTGCTGTGTAATTATTACCGGTCTTTTAGTATCGTGAACTTGCTTTATGAAGTTTGCCATGCCATTTCTGACTTCTGACAGGGGCCTGATGTCTTGATCAATTTTTAGTTTTTGCATATTGCACCTCATTAAGTATGTATTTTGTACATTATATTGCACATATTATGGTACATGCAAGTGTTATTTTCGGGCGGGCATAACACCGTTCTGTTTTAAGCCTTGTGGGGTACAAATACGCAGAACTAAAAAAGGGTTTACAGGCTGAAATGCTGTAAACCCTTTATTTTTAATGGCTGGGAGACCAGGATTCGAACCTGGGTTGACGGAGTCAGAGTCCGTAGTCCTGCCGCTGGACGATCTCCCATTTTTCAAAAGTCTTATTGCTTTTTTCGATATACAAAAGGAATAAATGAGTCAAGACAAATCTTAAACTTCACTGTCCTTGATAAACTGCACTGCATTTTGCAGCCGCGACATAACCTGTTTCTTGCCAAGCACCTCAATGATTTCAAATATACCCGGACTTACTGTTTTTCCTGTAAGCGCCACCCTCACCGGCTGAGCGATTTTACCAAGCTTCAGGCCGGTATCATCCATTACCTTTTTAAATACATTCTCCAGGGCCTTTTCGCTAAAAGTGTCGAGCGATTCAAGCTGATCAATTAACTGCTTGAAAGCCTCAAGCGAAACCGGTTTAAGAAACTTTTTTGCCGCTTTTTCTTCATACAAAATATTTTCCTGGAAATAAAAAAGGGCTCCGTCAGCCATATCAATCAGGGTTTTGCTCCTGGTATTTAATGTTTTAATAACAGAGTCAAGGAAATCCCCTTTCTCGGCTATGCATCCTCTTTCTTTAAGAAACGGCAAAAGGTGATCGGAGAGATTCCTTGGAGATGCGGCCTTGATGTGATCGGCATTAAGGGCTAACAGCTTTTCCTGATCAAAAATGCCCGGGGATTTACCTATGTTTTCAAGTGTAAATTTTTCGATCAGCTCTTCTCGTGTAAAAAATTCCTGGTCACCATATGACCACCCTAACCGCACAAGATAATTAATCAGGGCATCAGGCAGATAACCCATGTCTCTGTAGGCGGTAACAGACGTTGCGCCATGCCGTTTGCTCAATCTGGTCCGGTCTTTGCCTAATACCATGGGTACATGTCCGAAAGCCGGCAATGGACTGCCCAGAGCATTATAAAGCATTATCTGCCTTGGGGTGTTGTTAAGATGGTCATCCCCTCTAATTACAGTGTTTATGCCCATTGTAATATCATCAACAACCACGACAAAATTGTATGTAGGAGTTCCATCACTTCGGCAGATAATAAAATCGTCCTGTTCAGAATTTTGGAAAACAATGCTGCCCTTTATAATATCTTTAACAATAGTGGTTCCTGTGGCAGGCGCTCTGAAACGGATAACGGCATTGCTGGTTTTCGCAAGACCTTTGTCACGGCATGTTCCGTCGTATTTAGGCTTGCCACCGGCTGCCATGGCCTCTTTTCTCATAATATCAATTTTTTCTTGAGAACAAATGCAATAGTAAGCATGGCCTGAATCAAGGAATTTTTGAATATATGTTTGATAAATATCGAAACGCCTGGACTGGAAAAAAGGACCCTCATCCCAGTCGATCTCAAGCCACTCAAGAGCTTCAAATATTGCATCCACGGAAGCCTGTGTGGAGCGTTTTATATCCGTGTCTTCAATTCTAAGAATAAATTTGCCATTCATATGTCGCGCATAAAGCCAGTTAAAAAGAGCGGTTCGCGCGCCCCCGACGTGCAGGTAGCCGGTAGGGCTTGGAGGAAAGCGTGTAATAATCACCATATACCTCTATAATTATAAGTTGTTGCTAAGGAAATATTTATTTTCTCTGCGATCTCTGCATCTTGAGCGAAGCGGGCGGTGCATACGCTTTTCAAAAGAAAGGCTAAACTATTATAAAATATCACATTAAATCGATGCAAACAAGGGAAACAAAAAAATGTGGATAAAAATCCTTGACAATCATTTATATTTTAATTACTACAATTGCACCTGTTAATCAAGGTAGTAATTTGCGATATATTTATAATAAATTTAATTAGTTAAATAGGAGATTACTCATGGCTGTACCAAAACGTAGGAGATCTAAGTCAAAGCGTGGGATGCGACGTGCTCACACAAAGGTGTCGGCTCCAAATCTTTCGGTTTGCCCACAGTGCGGAGAGGCCAAGCTTCCGCACCATATATGTAAAAGTTGCGGATCTTATAATGGGCGTACTGTGATTGAAACCACAGAAGAATAACAAGACCAAAAAGGAATATAATAGATGACGCCGTCCGTATCTGAAACAAAAACCGTCCTTAAAGGTCTGGATCACGAGTTCAGGCAAATGGTCCTTGATACAGTAAGGCAGTTTAAAAAACGGGTTCTTACAAAAGACAATATTCTTAAATTTGATAAGGAGGAAATTTTTCCTGAAGAGATTGTCCGTTCAATGCTTGGCCCGGACATTGGTTTGCAGCTCATTTTCATTCCTGAAGCTTATGGCGGTTTGGGTGGAGGAGCCCGGGACTGTTTTGAAGTTATCCGCGAAATTTCCAGTATATGTCTGGGTATTGCCACAGGCTTTTTTGCTGTTCAGTTAGGCTCAGACCCTTTGCTTGTCGGAGCTACAGAAGAGCAGAAACAAAAATGGTTAGGGGCTATCGCCAAAGGAGATGTCCTTGTTGCCTATGCCGTAACAGAAGCTGGCGCAGGAAGCAACCTTGCGGCACTCAAGACAAAGGCTGAGCCTGTATCAAACAATTCAGGTGAAATCATAGGATATAAAATTAACGGAACCAAACAGTTTGTATCAACCGGTGGATATGCTGATTTCATAACCCTTTTAGCGAATACGCCGGAAGGACCTTCCTTTTTCGTTGTGGAAAAGGGCACTGAAGGTTTTGTGCAGGGAAAGGGCGAAGAAAAACACGGTATTCGCGCTTCAAATACATCTCCGCTTTCATTCACCGATGTCTTTGTACCTGTTGAAAATCTCATCGGAGGCGTGCCTGGAGAGGGGATGAAACAGTCCAATAAGGTTTTTGGATATACAAGACTTATGGTGGCCGCCATGGGCCTTGGCGCGGGCAATGCTGTTATGGATATTGTTATTCCATATGCCAGGGAGAGGATTCAGTTTGGATCTCCTCTCTCAGAAAAGCAGGGGTATACCCATAAGCTAATTGTGCCGAATGTTGTAAATCTTGAAGCAGCCTCAGCATATGCCGAGGAGATCGCAATCAGGCTTGATTCCGGTGAAGAGGATCTCCAGGTCGAAGGGGCTATTGCCAAACTATTTGCAACAGAGTCGGCCAATAAAACCGCAGATGATGGCATGCAGGCTCTCGGCGGATATGGATATATACGCGAGTTCGAGGTGGAAAAGATAAAAAGGGATGTAAAGATAACCTGTATCTATGAAGGAACAAGCGAGATACTGCAAAATATTATAAGCACATTCCGGTGGAAAAAAACTCGTAAATCAAAGGGAGCATATTACATGGCTATCAGTTCAGAGATGGAAGAGCTAGATAGCGCTATGGGTGATGCGGGATGCCGCTTTTACGGACTGGCCGCAAAGGCACTTAACGATACTGTTATGCTGGTAAATGACAACAGACTGACCAAACAACAATATATCATGTTTGCCCTTGCTGATATGATGACCTATGTTGAGGTTGGCGCAAGCATGGCCCGCAGGGCAATGAATTTAAATAAAACCGGCAATCCTGGAGCTGAAAAGATCAAGGCCATGTCCAGGATTTTTGCGAACCAGACAGCACAATTAGTGGCTCAGAATATACTTAAAATCCTGAAAGGCTCAGGTGTGTTTGATCAGCAAACAGTTTCCGAATTTATGGAAACCGTCACATTTAATGAATTAATATGCAGCTATGACAATATCATAAAAGACATGGATATAGTTGCAGACATGTTGTTCGAGAGGTCATGATGCCGGATCAAAACAGACGTATAGTAGTTGTGACAGGCGGTTCAAGGGGTATTGGCCGGGCAATTTGTCTTTCATTTGCAGGGCCGGATACCCATATTTATTTTAACTATTTTGCTCCGGGTGACTTTGCAGCCGCTGAAATTGCAGCCGCTGCGGAAACAGAAAAACTTGTTTCCGGTTTAGGAGGTCTGGCAACAGGTCTGAGTGTAAATGTTGCGTCAGAAAAAGATGTGTCAAGCTTTTTTAAAACAATAATAGACAAAACAAAACAGGTCGATGTTCTGGTAAACAACGCGGGTATAACCAGAGACGGACTTTTGGTACGTATGAAGGAAAAGGACTGGGATGCTGTATTGGATATTAATTTAAAGGGCGCCTTTAACTGTATGAAGGTTGCAGCCAGAACCATGATGAAGCAACGTTTTGGATGTATTATTAATATAGCGTCGGTCGTTGGCGCAACCGGCAATCCGGGGCAGGCAAATTATGTCGCGTCAAAAGCGGGTATAATCGGACTTACTAAGGCAGTAGCACTGGAACTTGCATCGCGAGGTATTACTGTCAATGCGGTTGCTCCCGGGTTTATAGAAACAGATATGACTGCATCGCTTTCAGACAAGGCAAAAGAGGCAATGACAAGCCAGATACCATTAGGCCGCGCAGGAAAACCTGAAGATGTGGCGGCCGTTGTTGCTTTTCTGGCGTCTAAAAGCGCAGCATACATTACCGGACAAGTAATTCATGTTAATGGCGGCATGTATATGTGAGACCTTGAACTTGAATCCCGCTATAGCGGGAAACATTTTTCATCCGCCAGAGTACTTTGGCGGACTATGTGAAAGGAGAAAGTTTAAATGTCAGTTGAAGATAAAGTCAAAAAGATAATAGCGGAAAAACTTAGTGTTGACCTGAATGAAGTTATGCCAGAAGCGTCCTTTGTAGATGATCTTGGCGCGGATTCTTTAGATCTTGTTGAACTAATAATGTCGATGGAGGAGGAATTTGACATAGAAATCGCCGATGAAGATGCAGAGAAGATGCTTACGGTTAAAGATGCCATGGACTATATAGATAAACATTAAAGCAACTAAAAAGTTTGTAACACTTTAGGTTTTCGAAAATATATCCGCTTCAGGTATAATCAAATTCAAACCATGAAAAACTCACGCATAAGATATCGTAAAGAAAGAATCGGCCATAACTATAAAGAAATTGTGGTAATTAAGCAAACAGCCGGACAATAAATGGATTTTATATCGGATTCTTTCTTAACGATATCTAATACGCTCAGACAGTTTAGCGCTAATGCTTCACTTCGTGTCCTGTTTTGAATTTGATCACACCTGAAGCTCATACGTAGTCGGCTTGTTACAAAAAGCTAAAGTGTTACAAAAGTTTCAAGTTACAAGTGAGCTAAAGTGAACTAAAGTTATCCGCCAAAGGGCTCTGGCGGATTGCTTATTTTAAAAAGGCAAAAAGTCAGAAGCTCAAAAAAAGAAAAAAGGAGGATCTTTTTTGGATAGGAGAGTAGTTATTACCGGATTAGGACTTATAACACCGCTCGGCATAGGTGTAAAGGAAACATGGGCTGCGCTATGCGCTGGAAAATCAGGAATAGGCCCAATAACCAGGTTTGATGCTTCTGATTTTGATACAAAGATCGCAGGCGAGGTAAAGGGTTTTCATCCAGAAGATTTCCTTCCAAGAAAAGAAGCAAAACGTATGCAGCTTTTTATAGCTTATGCTGTTGCAACGGCCCGCCTGGCCATAGAAAATTCCAGGCTTGTAATTAACAGTTCCAATAGAGACGGTGTGGGAGTCCTGACCGGCTGCGGACTGGGGGGGCTTTCGATGCTGGAAGAAACCACCAGAATCATAGATACAAAAGGCCCCAAGAGGGTGAGCCCTTTTTTTATCCCCATGATAATTGGCAACATGGCTCCTGGAATGATTGCGATTAGTTTTGGAGCCAGGGGGCCAAATTCTTCGATTGCAACAGCATGTGCGGCAGGCACACATGCCATTGGAGATGCATTCAAAATTATCAAGAGGGGCGCTGCTGATGTCATGATAACAGGAGGTGTTGAGTCTGTTGTTACCCCAACCTGCGTTGCCGGTTTTAACGCTATGAAAGCTCTGTCCACTCGTAACGATGAGCCTGAAAAGGCATCCCGCCCTTTTGATCAAGATCGAGATGGTTTTGTAATTGGTGAAGGATGCGGCATTCTAATACTTGAAGCTCTTGAAGTAGCGCTTAACAGAGGCGCCGATATATACGCTGAAGTATGCGGATATGGAATGAGCGGAGACGGGTATCATATGACTTCGCCTCCGCCTGATGGGGAAGGGGCGGCAAGATGCATGGCCGCGGCCCTTAAAGACGCCGGAATTTCATATAAAGTTATTGATTATATAAACGCTCATGGCACATCAACACAATTAAATGATCTTTACGAAACCATGGCAGTCAAAACTGTATTCAAAGATAAAGCTTATCAGATACCGATAAGTTCAACCAAATCCATGACCGGACATCTTCTTGGCGGATCTGGTGGAATTGAGGCGGTTTTCACGGCCCTGACAATTCGTGAAGGTATAATCCCGCCAACAATAAATCTTGATAATCCAGCCAAAGAATGCGATCTTGATTATGTTCCCAACATTGCCCGCAAGGCAAAGGTGGAGATTGCCATGACCAATTCCTTTGGCTTTGGTGGGACAAATGCCTCGCTGATTCTTAAAAAATACAAATAATTAGTGCCTGTCCGAGAACCCCGGCCACATGATTTGTTGGGTTTCGCTCACTGAAACCATATTCTGGTAATTGCTTGATTTTTGTAGGTTGGGTTGAGGTACGAAACCCAACGTAACCCCTGCCCGCCACATCAGATTGTTGGCAGGTTACTTTTTGAGTTTGTAAATTTCTGGGAATAAAATAATGGACAATGACAATAAGCCGATTATTATTGGATGTGATCATGGAGGTTATTTGTTAAAGGAAAAAATCAGACAATATCTTATTGAAAGGGGTATTGATATTAATGATGTCGGAACATATAGTGAAGATTCTGTTGATTATGCAGATTTTGGGATCAAGGCGTCAAAAATGGTTGCCACCGGCGAATATGAGCGCGGGATACTCCTTTGCGGCACCGGTCTTGGGATGTCCATGGTCGCCAATAAATTCCCCCATGTCAGAGCGGCGCTGTGCAACGACCTTTTTTCCGCAATAATGAGCAGACGTCACAACAATTCCAATATCCTGGTCATGGGAGGTCGAGTGATTGGAGAAGAACTGGCCAGGCAAATAGTAAAAGCCTGGCTTGAAACACCATTTGACGGAGGACGGCATCAATTGCGGATTAACAAATTCGACAGAATTGAGGAAATGATGTAATGGTATTTTACAAAGGAGAGGGATAGTTGGAAATAAAACATATTGAAAATGTCGATCCGGAAATTGCCGGCGCTATTGCCAGAGAGATTGACAGGCAAGAAAACACCTTAGAGCTTATAGCCTCGGAAAATATAGCGAGCCAGGCTGTAATGGCTGCTCAGGGGAGTGTGCTTACAAACAAATATGCTGAAGGATATCCAGGCAAGCGTTATTATGGCGGCTGTGAATATGTTGATATTGCAGAAAAACTGGCAATTGACAGGGCAAAAGAACTGTTTAATGCCGCATATGCAAATGTGCAACCCCACTCGGGTTCTCAGGCCAACATGGCTGTATATTTTGCCCTTTTAGACATGGGCGATACTGTCCTCGGCATGAATCTTTCC
>JAPVVG010000126.1 GCA_028571455.1 Desulfobacteraceae bacterium
GGGAAGAAACGGCAATCAAAAATTGGCAGCTCAAACGCGATGGAAAGAAACGAGGAATCGTGGAGGTTTTAACACATGATTCATAACCAAGAAGAGTATAAAACGACCTTGGAGAGGATTTCCTACTTTCAAAAGCAGGTTTCACATCTTCGCAGGATGGAAACAAATCTGGAAAACTATCGTATGTCAGTAGCCGGTTTTCTGACAGAGCTGGACCGCATGAACTTGGAGCTCCGAGAGTACTTGTGGGCGCATCCAAGCCAGCTCGGACAAGCTTCAGGGACATTATGTTTATAAGCTGACAGAGTACTTGAACTATGATATGTGGTTTGCATGCCACGCCAATCAAGAATAGATGCCCGTCCGCCTCACTCCCCTGCCCGCCACCTGTCCGCAATGTCTTCGAGGAAGACGGGCTTGCTCAGGCGAGGCAGGCGGGGAGGCATTGCGGGCAGGCGCCGGGTGCGCTTCATCATACGTAATGCGCAGTCTTTCGACCGGTTACGCAGTGTCCTACAATTTTCGGCATCGACGGCATGGACATTCCTCCTAAGGCGGGTCTTCGACTTTTTCAAAGGGGGATTAAATAACTTAGCGCTGAGAGACTGGCTGGTAACTGCAAAGCGGTTCTTCAGCCAGAAAGTCTCCGGTTGCTTCATAAGCTCGTGCTCTGCAGCCTCCGCATACGTTTTTGAATTCACATCTTCCGCATTTGCCCTTCAAATTATTGGCATCGCGCAACAATTTGAAGATTTCTGAATTCTTCCAGATATCCGCAAACGATGTTTTTGTAATATCTCCGCAGTTAAGCTGGAGAAAACCGCATGGCTGCACAATTCCTGTGTGTGAAATAAAACAAAAGCCTGTGCCTCCGAGGCATCCCTTGGTAACAGCATCCAGGCCGTGAGTTTTAACTGTGACAGTCTTCCCTTCTTGTTTTGCCCTTTGCCTGAGTATGCGGTAGTAATGTGGCGCGCATGTAGCTTTCAGTTGCAGGGGAGTTTTTCCCCTCTGGTCATAAAACCAGTTCAGAGTGCGTTCATATTCTTTAGCGCTTATTTCCTGATCTACAATATATTTACCCCGGCCTGTTGGGACCAGAAGAAAAATATGATGGGCAATTGCGCCGAGTTTTATGGCAATGTCCTGAATTTTAGGGATTTGGTCAAGGTTGGTTTTTGTAATAGTGGTGTTTATTTGAAAATCTATTCCAGCCTCCTTGACCAGTCTTATGCCGTTGAGAGCTCCTTCAAAGGCCCCGTTTACTCCCCTGAAACTGTCATGGCTTTCTTTTGTAGAGCCGTCTATACTGATACTTACCCGTTTAATGCCTGAATCAGCCATCTGTTTTGCATTGGATTTTGTTATCAGAGTTCCATTGGGAGCCATAACCATCCTGAGCCCTTTATCGTTGCCGTAGCTTGCAAGCTCAAATATATCGGGGCGTAAAAGAGGTTCTCCGCCTGTAAGAATAATTATAGGTTTTCCAAGCTTTGCTATCTGATCCAGAAGTTGGATAGAAGCCTGAGTGTCAAGTTCTCCGCTATATGGGCCTTTTGTTGCAGATGCACGGCAGTGCTTGCAGGAGAGGTTGCAGTTACGCGTAGTTTCCCATGCGACAAGCCTAAGAGATGCTTCTTTGTTTTCAGCTTGTTGATGAGGCTTTGGGGTTGATGTATGATTTAATTTTTTTGTCATGATAAGTTATTTTGTAAACCTTCACAGGTAGCATTTATGCCATACTGGGTTGTTTTAAAAGATGAACGTCCAACATCGAATCCGCCAAAGCTCTCTGGCGGAAACGTCGAACGTCGAATAATGATGTCGCTTCGCTCCTCAAATTATTTTAAAATCGAATAAAAAAACAAACACCCAATGAGAAACAAAGGTTCAGGGGTTCAGCTCGAAACTTGAAACTTGAAATTCGCAACCAGCAAAAACCTACGATTTCTGACCTCAGACCTCCGACTTCCGACCTCTGGTTCTCCATCTTTTCCCATTCAACGTTCGATGTTGGACGTTCGATGTTCGATGTTCATTTTTTATTCAGCTCTTTTGCGGCTTCAATGGCAAAATAGGTCAGTATCATGTCGGCGCCCGCTCTTTTGATCGAGATGAGCGTCTCCATCATTACCTTTTTGCCGTCTATCCATCCCATTTTATCAGCAGCCTTTATCATTGCATACTCGCCGCTGACATTATATGCGGCAACA
>JAPVVG010000127.1 GCA_028571455.1 Desulfobacteraceae bacterium
CCGCTGCCTCTGGCGATTCTTTTTCGTCGCTGCCCATTTATTATTGTATGTTGACGCCGTTCCTGGAGCGTCATTGAATTAATGATAGCTTCGGCCCTGACAAACTCCTTTTCATCTAACTTAAGATTTTTGAGATGTTTGCTCTTGCCGATACCGGGCATCATTTTTAAAAGGTCGCTTAATGAGCCCATCTTGCGTATTTGAACCATCTGATTACGAAAGTCATCTAATGTAAATTGGCTTTTTCTAAACTTCTTTTCAAGCTCAACCGCTTTTTCGTGATCCATCATTGACTGGGCTTTTTCAATAATTGTAAGGACATCCCCCATGCCTAATATTTTTGAGGACATCCTGTCCGGATGAAAGGTTTCCAGTTCGCTGAGTTTTTCACCGACACCTATAAACTTTATGGGTTTACCTGTTATTGACTTTATGGAAATGGCTGCTCCACCACGGGCATCACCATCCATCTTGGTAAGAATAACGCCGCCGATATCAAGAGCCTCATCAAATGATTTTGCAATATTAACAGCGTCCTGGCCCGTCATCGCATCGGCTACAAGGAGTATGTCCGATGGTTGGACAGCCTCCTTTATACGTGAAAGTTCGGCCATCAACTCGTCATCAATATGCAGGCGTCCCGCAGTATCGAGGAGTAGAGTGTCATACCCTTCCTGATGTGCCGCTGCCCTGGCCTCCCTGCAGATCTGAACAGGATCCATTCCCTCGTTTGACGGGAATACCGGGACAGCTAATTGCTCCCCAATTTTTCTTAGCTGATCAATAGCTGCCGGGCGGTAAACATCTGCCGGAACCAGATATGGCTTTTTCCCTCTTTTCCTTAATAAAACAGACAGCTTGCCTGCTGTAGTTGTTTTGCCTGAACCCTGCAGGCCAACCAGCATAACAGACACCGGATGCGAACCGGACAGGCGCAAGTCCTCATAACTGGAACCCATAAGCTGTGTCAGCTCATCATTGACTATTTTTACAACCTGCTGGCCTGGCGTCAGACTCGCCATGACCTCCCGACCGATGGCTCGCTTCTTTATATCTGCAATCAGTTTTTTTACAACTTTATAGTGGACATCGGCCTCAAGAAGGGCTATGCGAACCTCTTTCAGGCCCTCTTCAATATTTTTTTCCGTTAATTTGCCGTGTCCTTTTAGCTTTTTAAAGACAGACGTAAGCTTGTCGGTTAAATTATCAAACATAAAAATATCCAAAGAATGATTATTAAAAACTTTTAATCTAATGGTATGATTATATTATGTCAAGGGAAAAGGCTCATATTTAGCCGCCACAGGGGTGTTCGTTCAGACGCTGATTACAGAATTAAGTCGCTGTCTATAACGGTGCCTGCCTTTATTCTTGCTGGAGATTTGCTGGTATTTGTTATTGTAACCCTTCCTTTTATTGTTACGTTTTTCTCAAAAAAAATATTCCCTTTTATAGTAAGAAACTCGCAATCAATTAAAGAAGGAACCTCATCAATAAAAAATCTTTTGTTAAAGAGATCCCTTGTCCCATAATATTTTGGATCAAGATTTATCCTGATCGAATCTGATTTCACTTTTGGGTTTAAAACCAATGTTTGCTTTTCTGAAAGAACAAAGCGATCCGACCGGACAGCAAGTAAATCATTACAGTTTTTGACAGGAAAAAAACGTGATCTTGACACCCTTACCGCCGGTGTATTTTTAAAAAGGGATAGGGCGGCCCCCATTGCGGTTTCGACATGATATACCTTTGGACTGGATTCATCCCTTGGGTCAAGGGTCTTTGGGTTCAGTATCATTGGAAGGCGGATTATCCCGTATTCTTCAATAACCTCCTTTAATACCGGCAGGTTAATCCAGATGTTGTTTGTGTTGAAATACCTGTACCTGCTTATATCTCTAAAGGCATCCAATTCATCTTCCGGACACTGGGCTGCTTCACGCAAAATCAAATTGCCGCTTTTATGCCTGGCAATATGCCCTCCTTTTAAATCTGTCGGCGTTCTTTCGGCTACCTCCATCATAAACGGAAACCTGTTTTCGGAAAAGTAACCAAGAAGGGAGGCATCCATTGTAGCGCCCAGGTTATCCGAATTGGCGATAAAAGCATATATTATTTTTTTATCAAGCAAATATTGTAGAGTCCCGGATATATAAAGGGCTGTATAGACATCGCCGTGGCCGGGTGGATTCCACTCCAGATCCGAATTTTGCGGCCAGATTGCAGGGCCGAGTCCGTCACAAAGTATCTTGGGGAATTTGTTCTGCATAAATATTACGGGAAGTCTGGGGGGATTTATTCGTGATAAAGCAGAAAGGGTATGTTGATGTGTGCTAAAGCTGTTCATCAATGACAGCATGACATTGCTTTTTTGCGCCTGTTTTAATATTATCTCAAGAAAGCTTTTGCCGTTTTTTGCCCTGATAATGGATTTGGGCTTTGTAAGACCCATAGTAGTGCCAAGCCCGCCGTTTAATATTATCATCACGGCATTTTTTAAGACTTTTTTTCCTGCATCGGCATATTGGCCGATATTATCCGCACTTTCAATTTCGTCAGCATTTAGAGGCCTTATATCTTTATCAAACACAAGACCTGTTTCACCGGCAACTACCTTTTTATAATAATAAGCAAATGTATCAATAACAACCGGCTCAAGCCCTTCCTTTTGCATCTTTACAATAAAGGATTGCAGATGGTTCGGCATTCTGGATTGTTTCATAACAGACCACCTGAGAATCTAAAGCTTTTCAATCCATCCCTGAGTATCTTCTGTTCTGCCATACTGGATGTCTGTTATGGCTTGATAGAGCCTGTTTGCCATAGGCCCGACTTTGCCGCCACCTATATTTATAACTCTGTCGCTATATTTCATTTCACCAACAGGGGAAATAACCGCGGCTGTTCCTGACCCGAAAATTTCCTGGAGTTTTCCTGAGTCGTACGCATCTATCAGATCATCTATGCTGATCTGCCGTTCACTAACCTTTATATTCCATTTTTTTGCCATAGTTAGTACAGAATCTCTGGTAATACCCGGCAAAATGCTTCCATTTAACACAGGGGTCACCAACTCATCATCTATGACAAAAAATATATTCATAGACCCGACCTCCTCAATGTACTTCTGATGAACGCCATCAAGCCACAGCACCTGTGTATAACCGTTTTTGTGAGCTTCTTCTCCTGCATATAGACTTGCCGCATAGTTCCCGGCTGCTTTGGCCTCGCCTATTCCGCCGCGTACAGCTCTGACATGATTCTTTGTCACCCAGATTTTAACCGGATTAAAGCCTTCTGAATAATATGCGCCAACCGGAGAAAGGATAATAAAAAAACGGTATGTATATGAAGCGCGCACACCAAGGAAAGGGTCTGTTGCGATAATTGTTGGCCTTATATACAGGGAGGTTTCCGGCGCGCCGGGAATCCAGTTTTTTTCCAGCGCAATTAGCTGTTTCATGGCATCGAAAACAAAGTCCTCGTCAAATTCGGGAATACAAAGCATTTGGCAGGATCGGTTCAGCCGCTTGAAATTATCTTTTGGCCTGAAAAACTGGATAGCGCCAGAATCTGTCCTGTAAGCTTTTAGCCCTTCAAATACCGCCTGGCCATAGTGGAGAACTGCTGTTGCAGGATCCATTTCAATAGGGGTATATGATTCAATTCGTGGATTATGCCATCCATTGTCAGGATTATAATCCATGTTAAACATATGGTCGGTAAATATTGTTCCAAAACCAAGACTCGAATTATCAGGTTTGGGTTTAAGCGTGTCCGATTTTGTAATTGTCAGTTGCATTTAACCTCCTTGGTCTATTCCCAGAGCATAAGTCCTGTATCGTTATCATAGGTTCTTTCCATTGGTTTGCCTGTTAATTCCTGCAGATTGATTTCACCGGCATAAATAATGGTTTCGGAAAAGAGATGCCCGCCGATTGTTTTCCCCTGTTCATCGGCAAGTAGAATATGAGCATGAATAAATGGCTTGCCGTCCTTTAACGAAACATTGCCTATACAGCTTACGATTTCAAGCGGCGCTTCCTCTTTAAAGGTGACATAAACCTGCTGCTTTTGATCGTAGGCGCCTATAGTGGCGGAAGAAACAGCGCCGATAACTGAAAATGTCGCCATCTGGATCAAGGCTTTTTTGCAAAATTCCTCAATAGAATTTATCAAATCTCCGCCATGAGGAAGACGGCCTACAAAAATACGTCCCTGCTGGAATTCAAAACAGGAAAGTTCTTTCATCACAATATCCTGACCCGGACATGCCGGAATATAAAAAAGGTTAAACAAATTCTTTTGCTTATTATTGTTTTTTAAAAATACAGTATACTTACGCTTAAATCAAGATTTAAGTCAAAGAGTACATTCTTGTGGATAAAGGAGGGAAGCTTTAAATTAAAAAAAGAATAGGGGGTGTGTTTTGTTGCAAGAACAACTTCATGATTATCGATGCATGATACCGGAAAAGCAGGGTTCCGGTATCATGCATCACATAATACCATTCTAATATTTTTCGTAGCACAGCCCTTCCCTGCTTGAAAGGCTGCTTAAACGGGCATCAATATCAACCCCGAAAAATTCTGCAACAGGTTTTAATATTTCCGGGTTATCAGTCTGTACTTTCTGGGCTGCTTCCAAAACCTTTTCCAGCCCATTTTTTGTCATTTTACCCAAAGGCTGCCTGCACCCTCCGGAAGGCATACCAAGAATTGACATAAGAGTCTTGATGCCCAGCGGATTTCTGGCCCTGTATACAACCTCTCCGTAAGGCGTTTTTTCCTTTGTTTTAATTGTCACAAGCCCGAAAAGAGGTTCAAGGGCAGATAATATCTTTTTTGCTTCAGCCTGATTACCCTGCTCAAGCAGCTTGACCATTTCTGTAACAGGTCCGGGAGCAACATTTGAAGCAACAGAAATAACACCTGATGCCATTATTTCCGGGTCTGTCATCATTTCAAAGGTCAGGCCGTCATCACCGGAAAGTATGGTAAAATCCGCTCCGCAACAGGCTCTTGTGTTTTTCATGTTTTCAATGCTTCCGGTAGCCTCTTTTACCATGTTAACATTACCAAAATCCCTGTTAAGGATCGCAAGATCTTCAGGGAGTAACTGTGCGCCGGTCCTGCCCGGAATTACATAAGGGATAATCTGCACGTCGGGGAAGGCTCTTGCAACAGGCGTAACATATTCTCGCCGGATCTCGAGAGAGCTTGGCCCATTATAATATGGATCTACAAGTAATAAAGCTTCAACTCCGGTATTAACAGCATGCTTTGATGATTCAAGTGTCTCTTTTGTATTATTGCTTCCGGTTCCAGCTATGCAGATACATTTTCCCCGTGTTTTTTTCGCCACATTTTCAATGACTTTGTTATGTTCATCCCATGTCAAAGTCGGGCTTTCACCTGTGGTACCAACAGCCAGGATTCCGGTTATTCCGTTTTTTATCTGGAAATCCGCAAGTTGTCCCAGGCCTTCATAATCAACAGCATCATCCTTAAATGGTGTAACAAGCGCTGTAAAACATCCTTTAAACATAGCACCTCCTTATGATTAATCAAAAAGGTGAGGCCTTTGCAAAACACCCCCTTTCGCTACCAGGAAAAAGCATTTTAAATAATGGCGGATATTATCTGCCTCCAGTACCCCTTCCTTCAATACTCCTGCCCGCAAGAGGGTTGTAAAGCTTTAGAATCGCCACTTTCATTACATCTAACATCTTCATATCCAGTATGATATTCAGTAAGGTGTTTTCTCCTTGTTCCGGAAGTACACATGCATTTGAATCGTCAAAGGTTAAATCCGGGAACCCCTTTACGAGCTTTTTTTGCTCCTTTTTTGAGACTGCTACCTGGATTGCCTTTTTGCCGTCAATTTCCTTAACGTCACCGGACAATCCCGCTTCTTCAATCTTCTTTAATTTTTCATCATCTAAAAAAATATTAATATAAAAATCTGCCATTTGCTTACCTCCTGTTTAATGTTAAAAATTTCTAATTTCTTGGTTAACGAACGCTTTGGGAACATAATAAATTTTTTTAACTGTCCTGTAAATATCATAGGCTTTATATTAACAATTTTGATTTCTGTCAAGAATCTTCTCACAGTTCTGGAGATTTGATATAGCGCATATTCAATCAGATGCGATGTCGCCACCAATAAATTGGTCTTGAACTTTACGTCGTTTATATCTTGTATTTAATAGTTAATGTGGTATAAATTATAATTTTTTTATCCGGGTTAGGAGTAACAGCTTTAATGGAATTTAACAATTGCATCAGAAACAGGTATGGCAAGTGTGATCTTCCGGCCAATACGATTAGCAGAATAAAGGACGGGTTACGAAAATTGCATCTCGACGTTGAATACTCCAGCTTTCAAGTCTCGGACACCATTTACTGGGGACGGATATGGATTGATTCAATAAGGATAGTCTGTAGTGGAAAAGGCATTACCCCGGAGCTTGCGGAGGCCAGTGCATACGCAGAACTGGCTGAACGTTTCAGCGCTGGGCTGTTCTATCCGGTCTTTGAAGAACGGGTGAGGTTTAACATCCCGGCTCTTTATAATGAGGAAACCAGCAGGTTTCTTAATTTTGAATGGATGGAGGGATATGTATATGCCCATCAGGATGATTTGGAAAAAAACGTTCTAAGAATAGAAGACCTGCTGACAAACGAAAGTCATTTAACGGATAAGGATATTGAGCATATCAAAAACAGCCACATGGCTAAACATTGGGTTAACGGTTTTTCAATAGTTCATGAAAAGACAGTAAAAATTCCGGTCAATTTTGTTGCATATATTCACGCTTCTAACGGTATAGCGGCGGGCAATACTATCGAAGAGGCAATGCTTCAGGCTTTATGTGAAATATTTGAACGTCATGCCCAAATACAAATAATTAAACCTGAAAAAACAGTTCCATCAATTGATTTGGATTCTGTGGACAATGGTGTCATAAAGGATATGGTTAAATTCTATCAGGAAAAGAATGTTGATGTAATGATCAAGGATCTTTCTCTTGATGGATTGTTGCCCTGCATAGGCGCCCTGTTCATCAACCACAATTTGCCTTTTGATCGCCTGGAACATAGAATACTGATACCGGGCGCATCTTTCAATCTGGAGGAAGGTTTAACAAGGTGTTTTACGGAAAGCATGCAGGGCCGTGAAACTCTACTGGCTCCCCGTCCACAGTTGGATAAACCGCTTGTCCATCGATCTCAGGTTAACGATTATTACCTGTTAATGAAATGTGGTATTTCTCCCAAAGATATCTCATTTCTTGAGCAAGGAGAAGTTGGCGCATACAGGAACAGTAAAATCAAGGATATTTTTGGCGAGATTGAGGAAATCAAAAGAATATGTAAACTGCTTAATACCGATTGTATAATACTCGACCACACCCATCCAATATTGAATTTCCCGGTAGCAAGAGTAATTATCCCACGGATTTCTGACTTTTTACCTTTCTTGAGTCAAAATATTCTTGTTTCTGAAGCAACAAGACCATCCGCTACATGGCGTGGAGCAAGATTTAAGGAGATAATGCAAAGCTTTTTTGTCTAACAGACGTTGGCAATTCCGTTTTTTCTTGACATCAGGATGATGCCATAATAACCAAAAAAATTAAAATAGTTCAGCCACAAAGACACGAAGTCACAAAGGATGGATATAATTGATAAATTGAGGAATTGCGAATTGAGGAATTTAGGAATTAAAAGTGACAACATCCTTCAATCCCTAAATCCCTAAATTCCGAAATTATGAATTTTCAGTGAATTATATTATCATCTGGGGGGGGCTTAGTGCCTGGTGGCTAAATT
The DNA here is from genome assembly GCA_028571455.1 of Desulfobacteraceae bacterium. GTDB lineage: Bacteria > Desulfobacterota > Desulfobacteria > Desulfobacterales > ETH-SRB1 > Desulfaltia. The sequence continues at coordinate 7,839 of JAPVVG010000127.1, forward strand.
ATTGATACACAATTAACTTATTTTTTTATAAGGATATAATTATGCCACAAGCAAAAAATGCGAAAGAATATATTGCTGAATACCGAGCTGCATTAGCTTTAAATCCTGAATGCAGCATGTCCCATTACAACCTTGCTGTTGCCCTTCTAGGCATTAAAGAATATGATGAGGCTGAAAATGAGCTTCAGGCAGCAATCGATTGCAGCCCAAATTTTGCTGAAGCATTTGTCCAGTTGGGCGGGCTTTGTTTGCAGCGCGGGGACCTTGACGGCTGTCTTGCACACAACAAACATGCAACCAAAGTAAGGGCTGGATTTTCTGAAGGTTATGGAAATATAGGTTTTGTGCATCTTCAGATGGGGAATGTTGACGAAGCAATTAAATCGCTTCAAAAGGCTATTGTATATAATTCCAAATTCTTACAGGCTTATGCTACATTGGCAAATGCTTATTTGATGAAAGGGTTGATTAAAGAAAGCATTATAACAAACCTTAAAGCCCTTAAGTTAGAGCCTTCTTTTGCTATTGCACACAATAACCTCGCAATAGCATATCTTGAAAATGAGGAATATGACATGGCTGTCAAGCATTGTGATAAAGCGATCGAACTTGGTTATAAAGTAGCCCCTGAAATTTTGAAAGAGATAGAAACACACAGATAGTGGTCGAGTGGTTGAGTAGTTGAGTAGTCGAGTAGGAAAATGGTTGACTATCAACGAGTAACCAGCAACGAGCAACCAGTAACCAATGCCCAAGAAACCGCAATTTAAGTATTTCCTGTCTGATGCACCAAATTCAGTGCAAAAAGAGAGTGAGATATGGTCTGCCTCCCTTCCAACAACAAGAAAACAGCCACAGAAAGTAACCGGCATTCCTGTCACCTATGGAGACTACTTTAGCGCTGTCCATTCTTTTCTGGAAAAAAACAAATTTGAAATCCTGATTTCCGCGTTTTCTAAAAGCATGAATCGTCAGATAATCCCTGAAGAAATCGAAGAAATTCGAGTTTGCCTGGTAAAACACGGGGAATTTTATCATCCGTCCACAGTTGAAGCTATTTTGGATAAACATAGTTATAAGTTTGTTGTAAATGTTGCAATATCCGCTGCAGGCAGGGATTGTATCGAAAGAGAATACAACTGTCTTAAAAGGCTGGGCAATGATTTTTCATTTTCATCTATTCCAGAGGCTTATGGCTATGGAGAAGCCTGTGTAAAAGGAAGCGGACATACGATGAACATGTTTTTGGGCGAATGGTTTGAAGGCTTTAACGAGTTCCATATTTCCAATGACAAGACAGATAATAAGTACAAAATATTAATCTGGGATTCTGAGAAGGGCAACTATTTTCTTTCTCCTGATAATACCCTGGAGCTTTACAGGCAGGCAGCCATGATTCTGACCGGTTATTATAATATTGAAACCTTTGAGCAGATATTTCCCTGGCATCATGCTGCCGGAGACTTTGTTATAAGGCTGACATCCCCACCCTGCCCTCCCCCTTCGAGGGGGAGGGTTTGGGAGGGGGTGAAAAAAGGCAATTCCCATACAATTGAACTGAAGCTTATAACAGTCAGGCAATATGCGCCCATGTTTGCAAAAAAAGAAGATGATGAAGAAACAGACAGGGATGTTGAAATGATACTGGAGGCGTTGCTGGTATTTTTATTAAACCTTTCAATCAGGATGCGGCTCGACAGGCTAAATGGGGTCGGTGATATTGTGTGGTCTGACGATATTGCTGTTAAAGGCGCCCTGAAAGGTTTTTTCCAGGGTTTGCGCCGGAAAGATTCAACCGGTTTGTTTTCTGATTCTTTTGATACCTGTTTCCATGATTATTTAGTATCATCCTGTACTGAGAAGGATTTTTATGATTTATCATTAGCTATTGTTAATTCATACAATCCATTAGCGCCGGAGATTCCTGTGATAAGTGATAATATAAGGAAGCATGCAGAGGTTCTTTTTAATGCCATAACCGGCATGTAAAGGAATAATCGTTTAGCACACAATATATGGAACATTTTGCAGGTTAATCCCCAAGATAAAGTGATGAAATCCGGAATGAATATTTTATGCTTCATAAGATGATGAAACCGGTCTTTTTTTATTGACAAGAAACAAGATTAATTCTAAAAGCTTTAAAATATAATATATTAATATGGCATTAAGTTGCCAAGACAAAATTGTAAAAAAATATAATTGTAAAAAGAGAGGAGGTGACCGGAAAAGTCCGAAAGGGAAGGTAAGATGTTTTTATAATCAGAACGGCGAATTTTCTAAATTAATGGAGGTAAAACAATGGCAAAACATGAAACCCCTTTGATTGACCAGCTTGAAAGCGGGCCATGGCCGAGTTTTGTGTCCGACCTGAAGCAGGAGGCTGAATCAAGGGCAAAGAATGAGAAAAATGTTGAATACCAGATCCCTCAGGATTGCTGTGATGACCTTCTGGGGGTGCTTGAACTATCCTATAAGCACGGCAGGACTCACTGGAAACACGGTGGAATCGTTGGTGTATTCGGCTATGGAGGCGGAGTTATCGGCAGATATTGCGATCAGCCTCAAATGTTTCCGGGAGTTGCGCATTTCCACACTATGCGTGTAAGCCAGCCCGCAGGCAAGTATTATACCACTAAATATATTGAAGATATTTGCGACCTCTGGGAGCGCCGGGGAAGCGGTCTTACAAACATGCATGGCGCAACCGGAGATATTATTTTTCTTGGAACAACAACACCTCAACTGGAAGAGGTCTTCTGGGAATTAGGACATAACCTGAATCAGGACCTCGGCGGTTCCGGCTCTAATTTGCGAACTCCTTCCGACTGTCTTGGCACGTCTCGCTGTGAATTTGCATGTTATGACACACAGGCTATCTGCCATGATCTAACAAACGTATATCAGGACGAACTCCATCGTCCGGCATTCCCGTACAAGTTTAAATTCAAGTTTGACGGGTGTCCCAACTGCTGCGTGGCCTCTATTGCTCGATCAGACATATCATTTATAGGCACATGGCGAGATGATATACGCATCGACCAGGAAGCTGTTAAGGCATATATCGGTGGAGAGTTTCCGCCAAATGCAGGCGCATTTGCCAGTCGTGACTGGGGTCCGTTTGATATCCAGAAAGAGGTTATCGATCTATGCCCCACCAAATGTATGCGGTATGAAAATGGAAAGCTTGAAATCAACACCCCGGAATGCACCAGATGCATGCACTGCCTTAATGTCATGCCAAGAGCTCTCAGGATAGGCAATGACAGAGGTTGTTCACTTCTGTGTGGCGCCAAGTCTCCTATCCTCGATGGCGCGCAGATGGCCACTCTTCTCGTTCCTTTTATCAAAGTTGAAGAGCCTTACGACGAAATCAAAGAAAACATAATAGAACCTATCTGGGATTGGTGGATGGAAGAGGGCAAGAACCGTGAGCGTTTCGGTGAATTAATCAAACGGCAGGGTTTCCAGAAACTGCTTGAAGTAACAGGACTTAAAGCTATACCTCAGCAGATTCAAGAGCCTCGGACCAATCCATACATCTTCTGGAAAGCGGATGAGGTTCCCGGCGGATTCGAGCGTGATATTAACGAATTTAGAAAATTTCACCAAAGATAGGAGGGCAATAATCATGGCATTTATATCTTCAGGCTACAATCCTGACAAACCGATGGAAAACAGAATAACCGACATCGGTCCGAGAAAATATGATGAATTTTACCCTCCGGTTATTGCAAAAAACAAGGGTAAATGGCTGTATCATGA
>JAPVVG010000128.1 GCA_028571455.1 Desulfobacteraceae bacterium
AATGATTGAAGGACAGATGAGGGATATTGCCTCTGAAGGAATTATGCTGACCTTGAATGAACTTGAAGAAATGCATTCCTTAAAGACAGGGGCTATTATTGAAGCATCAATATATTGCGGAGCTATTATTGGAAACGGTGGTATCAAGCAGATGAAACAGTTAGGGATTTATGCAAAAAATATCGGGCTTGCCTTCCAGGTCACAGACGATATCCTTAATGTCGAAGGTGATCCAGAGGTAATGGGAAAGGCTGTGGGCACTGATAAAAACCGTAAAAAAAGCACCTACCCTTCTATTATGGGAATTAATAAATCCAGAGAATTTGCTGAAAAACTAGCAGGCAATGCATTGCAGTCATTAGATGGTTTTGACAACAGGTCTGATCCGCTTCGCGCTATTGCCAGCTACATTATTGAAAGAAAAAAATGATGCGCCTGTAAAAAGAACTTTTTTACAGGTGATTGCGAATTTAGGAATTTAGGAATTGCGAATTATTTAAGACCGTTATAAACTTGATAAAATTAGAAAAATCGTAATTTTATACTTTTTACGAGATCATTAAACGATAGAGAAGAAAATATGAGCTTTCTTGATAATATTAATTCACCCGCAGATTTAAAACAGATTTCGCGATCCGATCTACCGGCTCTTGCGGCGGAAATTCGAAAGGTTATAGTCGATGTGGTGTCCAAAAACGGCGGCCATCTGGCTTCAAGCCTCGGCGCTGTTGAGCTTGCAATCGCCATCCACTATGTTTTTGATACTCCTGATGATAAAATTGTATGGGATGTAGGGCACCAGGCATACGCCCACAAGCTGCTTACAGGACGTAGGGAACAATTTCATACACTTCGACAACATAACGGCATCAGCGGTTTTACCCGTATGAATGAAAGCCCTTATGATGCCTTTACAACCGGCCACAGCAGCACATCTATATCCGCGGGTCTTGGTATGTCCTGCGCCAGGCGTTTAAAAAATGAAACATCCAGGGTAGTTGCCGTTATAGGAGACGGTTCCATGACCGCAGGGCTTGCCTATGAAGGACTTAACCAGGCAGGAGACATTCATAAAAATTTCCTGGTTATATTAAATGACAATGATATGTCTATTGCTCGCAATGTGGGCGCCCTATCCTCACGTTTAAGCCGGACATTTTCAGCAAAATATCTGCAGGATTTAAGAAAGGAGCTTGGAGCTTTCCTCAAATCTGTACCGAAAATCGGAGAGGATGTTTATCAGTTCGTAAAACGTTCAAAAGAATCCTTTAAGATCTTTATTACACCGGGAATACTGTTCGAGGCATTCAACTTTGAATACTTTGGCCCGATAAAGGGGCATAAACTGGATCATCTTATTGATATACTAAATAACATTAAAAATATTGACGAGCCTGTTCTCCTTCATGTCATCACTAAGAAGGGAAAGGGATACCCTCCTGCCGAGAAGAATCCTGTTTATTTTCATGGAGTTGGATCCTTTGATGCTAAAACCGGAAACTGTATTGAACGAAAAGAATCTGCTCCGACCTATACCGAAGTTTTTGGCGAAATAATGGTGAAATTAGCCGGAAATGATAAAAGAATTGTCGCGGTTACTGCGGCAATGCCCGAAGGCACAGGGCTTGCTAAGTTTGCCGGGGCTTATCCTGACCGGTTTTTTGATGTGGGGATAGCTGAGCAGCATGGTGTAACATTTGCCGCGGGAATGGCTGCCAATGGGCTAAGACCTGTTGTTGCAATCTACTCTACCTTTCTGCAGCGCGCATATGATCAGGTACTCCACGACGTGTGCATTGAAGCCTTGCCCGTGATTTTTGCGCTGGACAGAGGGGGTATTGTCGGTGAAGACGGCCCGACCCATCATGGGCTGTTCGATTTTTCTTATCTTAGAAGTCTTCCTAACATGGTGGTCATGGCGCCAAAGGATGAAAATGAACTTTGCCGGATGTTAGTTACCGCCCTTGCCCATAACGGCCCTATAGCATTTCGATATCCACGGGGAAAAGGCCCGGGTGTAAAAATAGAGAAAGATATTGCTTCCATACCTGTCGGGAAAGGGGAGGTTCTAAAAAAGGGGGATGATGTTCTTATCCTGGCCATTGGAAGTTCTGTTGGCGAAGCCCTTTCAGCACATTCAATACTGGCCGGACAGGATATAAATGCAACAATTGTAAATTGCCGCTTTGTGAAGCCAATCGATGTTGATTTGATATGTTCTCTAACAAAAAAGATACCGCGCATTATAACCGTTGAAGAAAATGTTCGTCAGGGAGGATTTGGAAGCGCGGTGCTGGAATGCTTAAATGATGAAGGTGTAACAGGTTTTTGCCTTGAACGTATCGGCATACACGACATCTTTGTTGAACATGGCCCTCAGGAGTTTCTCAGAAAAAAATACCAGATAGATGCATCCGCTATAGTAAATACAGCCAAGAAAATGGTAGAGGAATTGCGAATTGGGGAATTGAGGGATTGAGGGATTGAGATCAGCAGAATACCTTTAATTCCTAAATTCCTAAATCCCTAAATTCGCAATTAAGCGAACAGTAGAAACAAAATGGGAATAATGAGCAACCAGTAACAAGCAACCAATGCCGGCAAAAACAAGGCTTGACCTGATAATTGTGGAAAAAGGACTGGCGCCAAGCCGGCAACGCGGGCGTGCCCTGATTATGTCCGGGAAAGTTCTGGTAAATAATCGCCCGGTGGATAAGCCGGGCGCTATTATTTCACAAGATGATGAAATAACTATTAAAGGACAGGATATTCCCTATGTAAGCAGAGGGGGCCTTAAACTTGAAGAGGCTTTGCATGCTTTTAAAATAGATGTTAAAAATTTTGTCTGTCTTGATGTAGGGGCATCAACCGGCGGATTTACAGACTGTTTATTGCAACATGGGGCGGCTTGTGTGTATGCCGTTGATGTCGGATATGGACAATTGGCCTGGAACCTTCGGCAGGATTCCCGCGTCGTGGTTATTGAACGGACAAATATCCGGTACATGCCCGCTGAAATAATTCCTCAACCTGTTGATCTTATTACAATAGATGTTTCATTTATTTCCTTAAAAATAGTTGTTCCAGCAGTAATTAAGTTTATGAAAAAGGCAGGCATTATCCTTGCCCTGATAAAACCCCAGTTTGAAGTCGGCAAGGGAAAGGTTGGCAAGGGGGGCGTGGTTCGTGACAAAAAACTGCATGATGAAGTGATAAAGGATCTTTCAGATTTTTTTATCAAAACAGGTTTTTCATGTGAATCGGTTATACCCTCTCCAATACTTGGCCCCAAGGGGAACAGGGAATTTATGATCGCATTGGAATCAAGTTAGATCGCTTCGCTTACAGTGGCCATAGTAGCTATCGGTTTTGTAAGTACTTTTTCTGAACCGCAGAATATCGAACAAGGAATGTCGAATGTCGAAGTGACCCCTTCGTAATTCTGCGGTTCGATATTCGATATTCGGTGTTATTCTTCAAAATTAGAATTGATGCTCACAATTGGAATGTTGAAATTATGGAATAATAGGTAACCATGCAATTTTTTTGATAAGTCTTGATTTTCTTTGGTTAAACAGATAAACATATTTTTTTGTTTTATGATTTTTTAATATTCTACCGGAGAGGAGTTTAAATGACCGAAATGACTGAAAACTTAAGAAACATCGCTTTTGTATCACATGGTGGCGCTGGAAAAACATCTCTGGCTGAGGTTATGCTCTTTAATGCGGGCGTTATCAACAGGCTTGGACGTGTTGAGGACGGTAATACAGTGATGGATTTTGAGCCGGAAGAGCTTAAACGCAATACAAGTATCAGCACTGGATTCCACCAATTCAAATGGGGACAGCAGGTTATTTCCCTTATGGATACCCCGGGAGATCAGAATTTCTTTTCAGATACCAAAAGCTGCATGCAGGCTGCCGATGGAATTGTTGTTCTGATTGATGCCGTAGATGGCGTCAAGGTGCAGACCGAGATGGCATGGGATTTTGCCGAAGAATTTAACCTGCCGTGCATAATTTTTATAAATAAAATGGACAGGGAACGGGCGGATTTTTTTCGCACTCTTAAAGATGCGGCAGACTGTTTTAAACCAAAGCCGATCATATTGCAGCTTCCGATAGGAACTGAAGCAGATTTTAAAGGGGTTGTGGATCTTATCACCGGGAAAGCATATACCTATGATGCTGACGGAAGGGCGACACAAGACGATATTCCTCCTGATATGCAGGAGCTGGTAGAAAAAGAGAGAGAAGCCCTGGTTGAAAATATTGCCGAGGTAGATGATGATCTCCTTGAAAGGTATCTTGATGGAGAAATTCTGTCCGATGACGATATCATAACCGGTTTAAGAAAAGGTGTATTATCGCGGGCAATTGTGCCTGTTCTTTGCGGATCGGCTACAAATAATATTGGCATCGATTTATTATCCGATACAATTGTTAAATGCATGCCTTCACCTGTTGATAGAGGCGTTATAACAGGCACGGATTCTGAAGGCAAAAATGAAATCAAGCAAAGTCCTGATCCGGATGCCACGTTTTCAGGTTTTGTGTTTAAAACCGTGGCAGACCCATATGCCGGCAGACTATCGATCTTCAGAATTGTTTCAGGAACTCTGGGAAGTGACGGAACCTTTTATAATGTAAATAAAAACTCAAAGGAACGCTTTACCCAGTTGTTAAGGCTTGCAGGAAAAGAACAAAAACCAATAACAGAGGCTGGACCGGGTTCTATAGTCGCTGTTGCAAAACTTAAATATACAACCACGGGCGATACCCTTTGTGATGAGGCCAATAAGATTAAATTCAAATGCGCCGACCCTCTTCCTCCGGTTATCTCTTTTGCTATTGAGCCAAAATCAAAGGAGGATGAAGACAAGATATTTACTTCTCTCTCAAAGCTTCTGGAAGAAGATATTGCTCTGAAGCTTACACGGAATTCCGAAACAAAGGAGATTCTTCTGTCAGGAAGGGGGCAAGTTCATATCGAGAGTGTTGTCGAGAAGCTCAAAAGGAAGTTCAATGTTAAAGTAAATCTCAACACCCCGAAGGTTCCCTATAAAGAAACAATCAAGAAAAAGGTCAGGGTTCAGGGAAAACATAAAAAACAATCAGGGGGCCACGGCCAGTATGGTGACTGCTGGATTCAGATAGAGCCGCTTCCAAGAGGAAAAGGTTTTGAGTTTGTCAATTCAATTGTAGGAGGCTCAATTCCAAAGACTTACATTCCGGCGGTTGAAAAAGGGGTTATAGAAGCGTCACAAAAGGGTGTGCTTGTCGGGTTTCCCTGCGTGGATTTCAAAGTTATACTTGACGACGGCTCCTATCATGCCGTTGACTCTTCTGAAATGGCGTTTAAGATTGCCGGTTCTATCGCCTTTAAAAAAGCTGTCGAAGAAGCCAATCCTGTTTTGCTTGAACCCATCATGAAGGTTTCCATCACAACGCCTGATGAATACATGGGTGACATCATGGGAGATCTTAACAGCAGGCGCGGCAGAGTTCTAGGCATGGACAACAAGGGCAAAAATCAGATTATCAATGCAACAGTGCCGATGGCTGAATTTCTTACCTATGCTCCTGATATCAAATCGATGACAGGCGGTCGCGGCATATTTTCCATGGAATTCTCTCATTATGATGAGGTTCCGTCGCAGATATCACAAAAGCTTATTGAAGAGATAAAAAAGAGTAGGGAACATTGAAAAAAATGAACATCGAACGTCGAACGTCCAACATCGAACGTTGAATGGGAACAGATGCAGAAACAGAGGTCAGATGTCAGAGGTCGGAAAAACAGCAACTATAAACCCCTGAACTTTTGTTTCTCATTTGGTGTTTGTTTTTTCATTCAATGTTGCCTGGTTCCCATGCTCCAGCGTGGGAACCCATATGGTATGCATTCCCACGCTGGAGCATGGGAACGATAGAAAGATGAAAGAAAAGATGAACGTCGAACGTCGAACATCGAACATCGAATTTTGAATAAGGTATTCTGTCAATTTATAAACTGGCGGAGCGAAGCGATTTCATTATTCGATGTTCAACGTTCGATGTTCGATGTTCGACGTTCATCTTTTAAAGCGAACTAAGTTCTATCCAGCCCGCAATGCCGCATAGCGCTTTCATCCAGCATCAGAGGCAGGCCTCCACGGTCAGATGGGATAAATCCAAGAGACTTTTCCCACACCTCGTCATCTTCCATGCAAAAATAGACAAGAACATTCGGGGCTGCTTCCTTTATCCAGGATGCCATCTTTTGATAAAGATCAATACGAAGCGGCTTAAAGTAGCGCATCTTATTGTCAAGGCCGGATATAAATTCCCCGTATATTATTTTTGAATCAGGAAACCGTTTCTGAATAACCGGTTTTAAGGCCGGCATAAATCTAAAAGTGCCAAGGCTTATCCATACGATATTTTCAGGAGATACTGTGGAAAAAAGCTGGATAACCACCTGCCTGTAATCCTCTTCACAACCATCATAAATAATCATTGGATCAAAATGAAAGGCCAGCCGATATCCCCATGACTCGCATTTTGCGGCCGCCTTTAGTCTTTCGGAAAGAGAGGTTGTATGACGCTCCTCATTGCTGATAATTTCATTTGTGTTAAGTGACCATGAAACTATTGTCTTGCGATTATGATCGAGATTTTTCAGCCTTTCAATTGCAATTGTTTTGGTCTTTAGCTCTAACACGGTGGATGACTGTCCTGCAAATTTAGGAACAAGCAGACTTGAAAGGTCGGTCCACCTTTCCCAGATCATGCTGTCTGTAAACTCTCCTGTCCCTACCCTTCTCACCCTCTTTTTTTGAAACAGGCTGTCCAATTCTGACAGCAGATCATCATGGTTAACGAAATACTGAAGAACAGGCGGATGAAAATATGATTGCAGGATGCAGTACGAGCAGTCCATGGTGCAGAAGGTGCCGATATGCAGTATCTTGTAGCCGCAACAGGTATAATAGCTGGTTCCGGGACACGGCCTGATAAAAGCGCCCTTATTTTTTGTAAGGAAAAGAATCTCTTTCCCCTTTTTAACAGGATCGTCCGCTGACGAGACTAACCCAAAGACTTCACGCGCATCCTGAACCGTTTCAAAAGGCAGGTTAAGACGCGATTTTATAAAAACAACCTCTGATGAATCAGCAACCTCCTGATCTATATAAAGCTTTAAAAGCGACATAAATTTAAAATAGATAAAACAGCCTTATAAGTCAATGCACATCCATTTTCTATAAAATATTGCCTCATCCGCCAAAGTACTCTGGCGGACAAAGACGCTAAGTTTTATTTTTTTCTTTGCGAGCTTGGCCACGCCCTGGCGTGGTGAGAATCTGACAGGAACATCGCAATTTCTTGACTTTTATGAAATTATAGATTATTAAATAGTCCAAACAGGAGTTTAAGGAGATATGGCCGAAACAATTACAACAATTCCTGGTTATAACATTATTGAAAAGTTGGGTGAGGGGCCCCAATCCATCGTTTATAAGGCCTTTCATAAAAAAAATCCTAATCGGCCATTGGCTCTCAAAATTCTAAAAGCAACCTCGCTATCCCAAGATCAAAAAAGACACTTTCGGCAGAAAATCGAGCATCTTAAGATCTTACATGATACCCGCATTATCACGCCCTTATCATTTAACGTGAGAGGGGATGTCCAGTTTTTCACCCGGGATTATTTCAAAGGGATAACCCTTGATGAGTGGACCAAAAGACAGACTAAAATTATCATAAATGATTTTTTCACCATAGCTTGCGAGCTGGCTGAAGCCCTCAACAGAGTCCATGAAGCAGGGATTATTCATGGCGGAATCAAATCCCACAATATATTAATTGAGCCGGAAACCCTCGCCATCCGCTTAATTGATTTTATAAACCCCCTCGATGTGAGGGATGTGAGCCATTTCATTTATGACCGCGGTTTTGTGGAGGATACTCTGGCCTATACCTCCCCCGAACAGACCGGGCGCATCAACCACAGAGTCGATTTTTCCAGTGACCTCTACTCGCTGGGGATTACCTTCTATAAATTGCTGACCTGGCGACTTCCCTTCTTCTCTACAGACCCCCTCGAATTGATCCATTCCCACCTGGCCGAAGAAGCGCCGCCCGTCCACGAATTAAATCCCGAAGTTCCCCTTATTTTAGATAAAATCACGGTCAAACTAATGCTCAAGCAGCCGGAGAAACGTTACCAGAGCGCGTCCGGGCTTCTGGCCGACCTCATGCGGTGTCGGGATGAATACTCAGCCACCGGGATAATCAGCGAATTTCCTCTTGGGATTTATGATCGTACCCATCGAGTTATCTTTGTCTCTAAAATGGTGGGACGCGACAGGGAGGCTGAAATTATCCTTGAGGAATATGATAAAGCAACGCAAGGCCCTTTCCGCTCCCTATTCATCTCAGGACTGCCCGGCGTTGGAAAAACCCGCTTGATTCAAGAGCTTCAGAAACCAATCGTGGAGTACAGGGGCTATTTTACCTCCGGCAAATTCGATGTCTATCAAAAGAACATTCCATATAGCTCACTTATCCAGGCCCTCAGGAATCTGGTGAGGACATTTTTAACGGAAAGTGATGAAAGGGTTTCTCTCTGGAGGCAAAAGATCATCGAAGCGGTTGGAAACAATGGCAAAGTGGTAACCGACGTGATCCCGGAACTGGAGATCCTGATCAGGCCTCAACCGAAGGTTAAACCGCTTCCTCCTGTGGAATCCAGAAACCGCTTCCATGACGTCTTTGGCCGTTTTTTGACATGCCTGGCCAGCGAAGAACACCCCCTGGTACTTTTTATCGACGATCTTCAGTGGTGTGATGTTGCCTCGTTTGATTTTCTTGGCAACATCTTTGCCAATTACAAGGAGCACCCATACCTTTTTCTTATAGGAGCCTATCGTCATAATGAGGTAGATTCAAGCCATCCCCTGACAAAGCTAATACAAAGCATTAAGGAAAACGCCCAACGCCTGCAAGAAATCAGGCTGGAATCTCTTGAACCAGAACACTGCCATGAGATGGTCTCCTATATTCTCGATTCGCCTCTTTCACAAACCGAGGTCCTGGCCGGTTTTATAGCCGAACTCACCGAGGGAAACCCTTTGTTTGGAAGCGAGATGCTGTCGTATCTCCATAATGAAGATCTGCTCATTTTAGATGAAAACAGACAATGGCAATGGGACATGGATAGGATCAGGGAGTCTGACATGCCATCCACGGTGGTGGCGCTTTTCAGCTCAAAAGTGCAAAAACTGCCTTATGATACTATTGATCTGCTCGAATACTGCTCGTGCATGGGAAACCTCTTCACACCGGATGAAGTTGGCCTGGTCAGAGAAACTACGTTGTTGAATGTGTTTGAAACGTTGAAGCCGGCCTTGGGGCGGGGACTTCTGATGGAGAGGAAAGATCAATTCCAATTTGTTCACGACCGGGTACAGGAGGCGGTCCTGAGCTCCATAAAACCTGAAACGCGGCAGCAGATACATTGGCAGATCGGAAGCCATCTCCTTTCTGCTCTCCCCAAAGAGACGGATCTGGAAAAGCTGGATAACCTCTTCACCATTGCTTCCCATCTTAACCGGGGAAGGGAGAAGGCGCCGGACAAAAAAACCGTTTACCGGTTATCGGATATCAACTATCATGCGGGCAACAAGGCCCTGGACTCGCTGGCAACAGAAGCGGCCAATGAGTATTTTCGACAAAGCCTTGAGCTTTTGCCGGAAAACCCCTGGGAGGGGCAATATGACAGAACATTTAAGATATTCCAGAAACTGGCAAAGACCGAGTTGATGTGCGGGAGATATGAGATCTCGGAAAAACTGCTCAATCAATTACTTGATCATGCCAAAACCGACCTGGACAAGGCAGAAGCCCTGGCCGAACAGACAACTTCGCTCTCATCCATAGGCAATTTTATCAAGGCAATTGAGACTGCCAACCGCGGGTTGGCATTTTTCGGAAAATCGATCCCGGACGATCCTGAGCTTGCAGAGAAAAGACGAGAGCAATTGATGAATGAAATCAACTCTCAATATGGTTCCACGATCTGGGACATGATCCTGAATATGCCGTTTACCAGGGAAAAGAAGAGTAAGATTGAATTGGCCTTCTACAGTGAACTTATCCCGGATTTATACATGTCCGGTATGGTGCCGCAACTCTATCTTTCGGCAGTCCAGTCAACCCAACATTGCTTAGAAGGCGGCATGGATGAATCGGTGATCTACTCTTTTTCTATCATGGGGCTCTATCTTGGGGAACAACTAAAATTTGATCAGGTCTTTCGATATGAAGAACTGGCACTTGATTTGTGTGAAAGGTACCCGAACACCTTTGGGGCCACCCGGGGGATGAACGGGGTTGCCTGGGTTACTATGCATACGCGGAATCATCCCGAAGAACTGGCTAAACATTGTCTGAAAACGATCCAGTGCGGGAAGAGCTGCGGTGATCTGTATAATGCAGGGCTTTGCTATGGACCCTTGATGTGGGGCCTTCAGGTGCAGGGAGCCAACCTGTTGACCATTGAGGAGTATGCTAAAGAGTGTCTGCAATTTTCTCAAAAGTACCATTTATCCTTTTCCGTTGCTCTGGCCGAGGCCATGCAGGCCGGGTGGGTTGCGCCGATGAAAAAAAATTATACGCCCGTCCCTATGGAGGGGAAGATTAAAAAATGGGAGAGGGAAAATCATATTTCCGCTGCAGGAAGCTATTATGTACACATGGCTTTGACCCACTATTATTTCGGAGAGCATGAAAAGGCCCAGCAGTATTTATCTGAAGTAAAGCGGTATTTGAGAGGGCTTACCGACCATTTACTGAAGCGACAGTGGCATGCCTTTCAGGCGCTGAATGCCCTCAGGCTGTATGCAAAGGGAATCATCTACAAAAGCAAAGAGGAATTATTAGCTTATATTCAACCGCTCATCAAGAAGATTGAAACCTGGGCTCAATACGGGCCAATGTTTAAACCTTATCTTGCCTTTATCTACGCGGAATTAGAAAGAGTTACTGGGGATTTCAGAAAGGCAAGAAGCCTTTACTTTGACGCGATAGTTATTGCTCATGAACAACGCTACACGTTTCTGGAAGCCCACCTTAATGAGTGCCGGGGGGAGCTTCTCAAGAAGGCAGGTGTGGCGACAGCCGGGCTCTATTTTGCCGAGGCAGCCCGTCTGTATAAAAAATGCCATGCAGAACGTAAAGAGATCTTACTCACGGAGAAACACCCGGAGTATTTTGAGGAAGATGTCCCTGCTTACGCGCCGGCCGAGGCAAAGCCGGCTGTTTACACCCTTCCCGGTCTGGATGTTGACTACCTCATGAAATCCTCCCTTGCCATTTCAGCAGAGATCGATCCCGATATCCTGTTGAAAAAGATCATGAATGTGGTTCTGGAGGACTCGGGCGCGCAGCATGGGTATCTCTTGATTGAAGAGTATGACAGCCTCATTGTCCGCGCTGAAAGTCACATCGCCAAAAAAGATGTGGTCCGGACTGTCAAATACAACCTTGAAGATTCCGCGGACATGTGTAGGGAGATCGTCCGTTATGTGCACCGGACTAAAGAGAGGGTGGTGCTGAACAATGCTTCGGAAGAGGGTGAGTTTAAGGACAATCTCAAGGTTCAGAGGCTCGGCCTTAAGTCGGTCCTTTGTCTTCCATTGATCAAGCAATCCAGGTTGATTGGAATTCTATACCTGGAAAACCGTTTGTCGGATTTGGTTTTCACACCGGAAAAGGCAAAGATGACCGAGCTCCTGGCCTCCCAGGCGGCCATCTCTTTAGAGAACGCCCGATTAGTGGATGAGATGAAAAAGGCGAAAGAGCAAATCAAGGCATCGCTCGAAGAAAAAGAGGTGCTTCTGAAGGAGGTTCACCATAGAGTTAAAAACAATTTGCAGGTTATTTCCAGCCTGTTCAACCTTCAGCTCGGATATGTCAGGGATAACCGCGACATCGAGATGTTCAAGGAAAGCCAGAATCGTGTCAGGTCGATGGCGCTCATTCATGAAAAACTGTATCAATCCGAGGACCTGGCGAGGATTGACTTTGCTGAATACACCAGAAGCCTCACAACTTATTTGTTACGTTCGTATATGGCCTATCCGGAGACCATAACTCTGGAGATAAAGGCTGACGATGTCCTTCTGTGTATTGATAATGCCATCCCTTGTGGTTTTATTATAAATGAGCTTGTTTCAAATTGTCTGAAATACGCTTTCCCAGGGGGTAAGAAGGGAAAAATACGCGTCGAACTTCGTTCGGATAAGAACCCGCATGCAGGTAATAAATTTACACTGATAGTCAGTGATAACGGCGCCGGCTTCCCAAAAGATTTAGACTTCCGGAACACGGAAACACTGGGTTTGCAATTAGTAATGACTCTGGTAAAACAGATTAAGGGGACGATCGAGCTTGATAGAGATGGTAAAACAGAATTTAAGATTACATTTATTTGCCCCGAGAAAGAAAAGATAACGATAGGAATTGAGGGATTTAGGGATTTAGGGATTGGGGGGATTGGGGGATTGAAATCAGTAGTCCGCCGCAGGCGGACCTGAATTCGCAATTAAGCGAAGCGAATCCCTGAATCCCTGAATTCCTGAATTCGCAATTAAGCGAAGCGAATCCCTAAAGGAAAGAGTTAAGAAAATGGCAAATGCACAGGTCCTGGTTGTTGAAGATGAAGGCATCGTCGCAAAAGACATAGAAAATACGTTAAAAAAATTGGGATATGCTGTTCCTGCTATTGCATCTTCCGGAGAGGAAGCCATTAAAAAAGCAACAGAAACGCTCCCGGATTTAGTACTGATGGATATCGTGTTAGAAGGGTACATGGACGGCGTGGAAGCGGCTGAGCAAATCCGGGATCGTTTCGATATTCCGGTGGTATATCTCACTGCTTATACAGATAACAAAACATTGCAGCGGGCAAAGATAACAGAGCCTTATGGTTATATACTCAAACCTTTCAGTGAAAGAGAATTATACACTGCTATCGAAATGGCCCTTTACAAGCATCAAATGGAAAGGAAATTAAGAGAGAGTGAACAATGGCTTGTCACCACACTCAAAAGTATAGGCGATGCTGTGATTGCTACCGATGCCGGAGGATTCGTAACATTTATGAATCCCGTTGCCGAGGCTCTGACGGGCTGGAACCAGGAAGACGCTGCAGGAAAACCTTTGAAAAAGGTTTTCAATATCATAAATGAGGAAACAGGTAAACAGGCCGAGGATCCTGCAACGAGGGTGCTCCGAGAAGGTGTTGTCGTGGGGCTGGCAAATCATACAATGTTGATAGCCAGAGACGGAACGAAATACCCTATCGATGACAGCGGCGCTCCTATCAGAGATGACAAAGGAAACATTATGGGTGTTGTTTTGGTCTTCCGCGACATTACTGAAAAGCGGAACATGGAAGAAGCACTCCTAAAAGTGGACGCACTTGAATCCCTCGGTATCCTTGCCGGCGGTATCGCCCATGATTTCAACAATATTCTAATGGCAATCATGGGTAATATTACGCTGGCAAAGATGTACGCAAAACCGGGAGATAAGATATTTGAAAGATTGAAAGAGGCAGAAAATGCGTCCCTGCGGGCAAAGGATTTGACACAACAATTACTTACCTTTTCCAGAGGCGGAGCGCCAATCAAAAAAACCGTTTTTATCTCAAAATTATTAGAGGATACAGTCGCCTTTGTCTTGAGTGGTTCCAATGTCAGGTGCGAATTCTCTATATCAGGTGACCTCTGGCCGGTTGAAGTGGATGAGGGGCAGATCAGTCAGGTCATCAACAATTTGATAATCAACGCTGACCATGCCATGCCTAGAGGTGGGATAATCAAGGTAAGCGCTGAAAATACTGCTGTGGATGTAGAACAGGGTCTTCCTCTAAAAGAGGGAAACTATATAAAGATATCCATTGAAGATCAGGGGATTGGCATACCGGAAGAGCATCTCCAAAAAATATTTGACCCCTACTTTACAAGCAAGCAGAAAGGAAGCGGTCTGGGGCTTGCCACTGCTTATTCAATTGTCAAAAGGCATGATGGCTATGTTCAAGTTGAATCAGAACTTGGAGTGGAAACCACTTTTAATATTTACCTGCCTGCTTCTTTAAAGGACGTATTGATAGAAAAAGAACTCAGAGAAAGAATCCATACCGGAAAGGGTAAAATTTTAATAATGGATGACGAAGAGATAATCAGAAAGGTAGCAGGCGAAATGATCAAAGTTTTAGGTTATGAAGTAGAGTTCGCCAAAGATGGCGCTGAAGCGATTGAACTGTATAAAAAGGCTAAAGAATCCGCGCAACCCTTTGATGCAATCATAATGGATTTAACCATTCCTGGCGGGATGGGAGGCAAGGAAACCATTCAGGAACTTATCGAGATTGATCCTGAAACTAAAGCCATTGTTTCCAGCGGTTATTCTAATGATCCCATAATGGCTGACTATAGAAAATATGGTTTTTGTGGCGTTATTGCCAAGCCATATAAGATCAAAGAACTGGGCGAAATATTATATAAAGTAATAACAGAATATTAAAAGATGAACGTCCAACATCGAATCCGCCAAAGGGCTCTGAAAGAAAAATCTCACGCACGTGCAGCGCAGGCGCTTGCGCCGCGTGAAGACGCAAAGACGCAAAGTTTTTCCAGCAATTTCCAGACTGAATCAATTTAACTATTGGCATTTACAACATTTAGTAAGGCCGAGAATTACCAAAGCTTTTCTTTATTTCCTTTCTTTGCGCCTTGGCGCCTTTGCGTGAGGTTCTTGATTTCATTTTCTTGCCTTTGCATATCCGACATAGCTCAAGGCCTCTTCTATTTCATTGAGTGTAGCAGGATCATCTATTGTGGCCGGCACCTTATATTCCCTGTTATCTGCGATATTTCGCATAGTGCCTCTCAAGATTTTTCCTGAACGTGTTTTAGGCAGCCGTTTTACAACAGCAGCAGTCTTAAAGGAGGTTATAGGCCCGATTCTATCGCGAACCATCTGGATAACCTCCTTTATGATTTCATCATGGTTGCGTGTAACACCGGCATTTAATACCAGGAATCCGATGGGGACCTGCCCTTTAAGCTGATCATCAACTCCAAGAACAGCGCATTCAGCCACTTCAGGATGATCAGCCAATACCTCTTCAACGGCTCCGGTGGAAAGACGATGGCCTGCAGTGTTTATAATATCATCGGTGCGGCTCATGACGTATATATATCCTTCTTCATCAATAAATCCCGCGTCGGCTGTTTTGTAATATCCGGGGAATTCCTCGAGGTAAGAGCTGACATAACGTTCGTCATTGTTCCACAGGGTGAGAAGCGATCCAGGGGGCAGCGGAAGCCTTACGACAAGAGCGCCGGTTTTACCCGGTTTGACGGGGTTGTTGTCCGGATCTACTACCAGGACATCCCAGCCCGGAACCGCTTTTGTGGGTGAGCCCGGTTTGACCGGAAAATGATGAATGCCCATGCAGTTAGCGGCAATGCCCCAGCCGGTCTCTGTCTGCCACCAGTGGTCTATTACAGGTATGCCAAGATGATTTTCAGCCCAGTGCAGCGTGTCTGGATCAAGCCTTTCACCTGCAAGGAATAATGTTTTGAAGTTTGAAAGATCATACTTTTTCATAAGCCCGGCATCGGGGTCTTCCCTCTTAATGGCCCGAAAGGCTGTGGGAGCAGTGAAGAGCGCTTTGACCTTATGTTCTGATATTACACGCCAGAATGCGCCTGCATCAGGTGTGCCTACAGGCTTGCCTTCATAAATTATCGTAGTACAGCCTTTAAGCAGCGGGGCATAAACAATATATGAATGACCGACT
>JAPVVG010000129.1 GCA_028571455.1 Desulfobacteraceae bacterium
CCACCGTTTCCAATAATAGCTCCGCAATATATTGATGCTTCAATAATAGCCCCTGTCTTTAAGGAATGCATTTCTTCAAGTTCATTCAAGGTCAGCATAATTCCTTCAGAGGCAATATCCCTCATCTGTCCTTCAATCATTTTCTGATATCCGGCTGCACGTGAAATCGCATGAACAACGCTCAGCCATTTTGAGGCATAAATTTCATTTTTCAACTCGATTGACGAAAGTATCTCAAATGCCAGTGTGAGGAGGGCATCGCCTGCAAGAATTGCGGTAGCCTCATCAAATGCAACATGACAGGTTGGCTTGCCCCTTCTAAAACCATCGTTATCAATAGCAGGAAGATCGTCGTGGATTAACGAATAGGTGTGGATCATTTCAATGGCACAGGCAGCCGGCAAAACCTCATCTGCTTTCCCACCGACAGCTTCGGCGGCCGCAATGCACAAAGCAGGCCTGATACGCTTCCCACCCGCCATAAGAGAATATTTCATGGCAGATACAATCGTGCTCGAACTTAACATATTTTGCAGTATATCATTAAGTGCGTTGTTTATATAGTTACCTTTCGAAACAAGATATGAACTTAGATCAAACATAACATCAGGCTTTTCAAATTCCCCCCTTTAAAAGATGAACGTCCAACACCCGCCTGCCATGCATTACAAACGATGGTGGTATAATCATTGTCACCGGGCCGAGACACGAGGACCTTCTACCAAGCCCACCCAAAGGCATTGCGGGCAGGTCGAACGTCCAACATCGAACGTCGAATAATGATGTCGCTCCGCTCTTCAAATTATTTTAAAATCGAATAAAAAAACAAACACACAATGAGAACTAAAGGTTCAGGGGTTCATGGTTGCTGTTTTTCCGACCTTCGACCTCTGACATCTGACCTCTGATCTCCGACCTCTGTTTCTTCATCTTTTCCCATTCAATGTTCGATGTTGGATGTTCATTTTTTTCAGTCCCTCCTTGGCAAAAACAACTTAGCGCTTATGGTTCGGATTGATGACCTTTTTCCTCTAATTGCCCCTTTTCTTCAAGAGGAACCTTTTCTTCGTTGGAAGGGGATTCAACTTCTTGTTCAGCAGGCACTTTTTCTTGGCTGACAGGGGGTTCAACTTCTTGTTCAGCAGGCCCTTTTTCTTCACTAACAGGGGATTCAACATCAATATCGAGTTTATTTATGAGCTGATCGATTTTCCCCTGCAATTGTTCCTTTTCTTTGATAAGATCTTGATTGCAGCTAAATAACGAATCGATTTTCCCCTGCAATTGTTCCTTTTCTTTTGAAAGCTTTTGATTTTTGCCAAGCAACGAAGCGACTTTTGTTTGTAATTGTTCCTTTTCTTTTGAAAGCTTTTGATTTTCGCCAACTAACGACTGGAGCCGGGCTTTTTCCTCCTCAAGAGATGCTATCCTGGTCTGAAGGCTTTTGGATTGAGCGTCAGACCGGCTTTGGGCATCCTTCACATCCTTATTTATGACCGTGACCTCACTCTTTAACCCTTTTATCTGTTTGATAAAGCCTCGATTATTTTTTTCTAAGTTGGCTATATAATCAATTGTTTTTGAAAGATATTTTTTATAATCAGGCTTTTGTTCTCTATCCACCCCCCATAAATAATATCCCAGACCAAACCCAGTGCCAAATAACATGATTACGACAATAAGATATGAGATTAATTTTTTTCTTTCCTTAAGATATGAGATTAATTTTTTTCTTTCCTTTGTCATAGCAGCTCCTTAATACACGTATTCTTAAATACGGTTACGTATGATGATGCTGTTATTTATCCAATTTTCAGGCGCATGAAATAAGTTTGAAGTGCCCAACTTGATTGTATAGGAATTTCCTTTCTTGAAATAACAAATCACAAATATCAAATAAATTACAATGACCAAAATTCCAAACCCGTAAATGACCTAAATTTAAAACTCCAAACATGTTTTGGTCATTGACTATTGAAATTTGCCTGCCTGTGCGTGTCCGCACGCAGACAGGGGATTTATTTGTAATTTGATGCTTGAAATTTGGGATTTTATAAGTTCTAACTTATTCTTCATCGTCAGTTATAAATGGTTTTTCGGAAATATTTCCTTCTTGATCTCGCAGTAACATCGTGATTCTTTTTTCTGTTTCATCCAGTTTTTCGGAACAGAACTTTGTCAGCCTGATCCCTTCTTCAAATTTTTTTATAGCCTTCTCAAGAGGCAAATCACCGGATTCAAGTTCTTGAACTATCTGTTCAAGCTGTTTCATAGAGTTTTCAAATGTCAGCTTAGCCATTATCCAATATCCTTTCTACACGGCATATTAAAGAACCTTTTGCAACTATTACTTCAAGGTCCTGTCCCTTGCTTGTCTCTTTTGCATCCATGACAACAACTGCATCCGGAATCGTCCTGGTGATGCTATAACCACGAGCCAGAATTGAGAGAGGGCTTAAAGCATTAAGCTTGGCTGCAAGTTCTCGAAGTATAGAATATTTATCGTCCAAATATATTTTTATATAAATTAAAAGGTTATCATTATTTTGTTGAAGTTTTTCATTAATCTTTTTTATCTGTATTAATGGATTATTTGCATGCAGACTGTTAACACGCCAGACAAGTCGTTCCCGTCTCAAGCGCAAACTGTTTTCAAATAGCCTGATAAGCCGGGAGGTTAAGTCGTCTATTCTAAGCCTGAGGTCCTGAATTTTTTTCTTTGGATCAATCAGCCGTTTTGATGTTTCATTTATTTGTGTGCGAAAACGCTCAATCTTATTGAAAAAACAGGAGGTTAATAACCTTGTGATTTCAATGCATCTACGCACAAGATCATCCTTTTTATTAACCGCCAGTTCTGCGGCAGCAGATGGTGTCGGGGCTCGGAGGTCGGCAACAAAGTCGGAAATTGTAAAATCGGTTTCATGTCCGATAGCCGAAATAACCGGAATCTTTGAGGCAAAAACAGCCCTGGCAACTGTTTCTGAATTAAATGCCGCAAGATCCTCTATAGACCCGCCGCCTCTGGCCAGGATGGCTACATCGGCGCTGTCCCTGGTATCTGCTCTAAGATTTAACAATTCAAAGGCTGATGCAATTTCCTTTTCAGCTCCATCTCCCTGAACCTTAACCGGTATGATTTCAATATGAAGGTTTGGAAAGCGTCTGTAAATTATTTTCAGGATATCATGAACAACCGAGCCGGTAGGAGAGGTTATGATGCTGATTTTTTTAGGTAAAAAGGGTAGGGGTTTCTTATGTTTTTCATCAAAAAGCCCTTGTTCGGAAAGTTTGGCTTTGAGCTGTTCAAAAGAAATTTGTAGCGCGCCTATGCCTATTGGTTCTAAGTGTTCAAAGATTATCTGATAGTTGCCACGAGGTTCATAAACACTTATCCTGCCCAATCCTACTACGCTTAACCCATCTTTGGCATTAAATTTTAAATTCCGGTTCTGGCCACGAAACATTACTGCATTTATCTGGGCATTTTCATCTTTTAATGTAAAATAAAAATGTCCGGAAACCGGCTTGCGAAAATTCGAAATTTCTCCAGAAATCCAGACAAATGGGAATTTTTCTTCAAGTAAAGATTTAATAGAAAGGGTCAGTTCGGATACAGTATATATCCGTTGTTCTATTTTCCCGTTATTAGAATTAGAATTCATTAAATATTATATTTATCACAGTTTAAAGAATCATTCAATAACTATAAACGTAACCGTTCGCGGAACGTTGAAATTAGAAATTGGAAATTTGGCCTTCATGCTTTCACGCGGCGCAAGCGCCTGCGCTGCACGTGTACTGTTCTTTCTAATTTCCAATTTCAAGTTTCAAGCCGTAAACGGCTACCTATAAACACACCAGCAATTCTAATCTTGGTATAATTCACAGATTTGCATAACGACTGATAAGATATATTATGTAAACTTATGTGTAGAATCAGGCCAACTCTTAATCAAAAGCCGTTTAATCCGCAAAACTCTCTTCTCTTTCGGTCTTTTCGGTCTTTCTATGCTTGTTTACAAAATCGCGTACCACAGGCATTATATAAATATTTTCAAGCGGCATTTTACTTAAAAAGTTCGCCAGAATTATATTTTTTTTAAAAACATGCATATGTTTATCAATCATAAAAAGATTTTTGTTTTTAACCCTGCAGAATCCGCTTTGAATATTTATGCCTGTTTTACGAAAATTCTTCTCCGATACTTTAACATTTAGTTTCTCAGCAATCTCTGTCAGGTTTTGATATAATTGTTCAGGTTTCATTATTTTCATTCATCAGGTGTTAGGTGTTAGGTTGAAATAATATCAAGCTGTGTTATAGTATGTATTAATATTAATGGCTTCGTAAAAAGTCGGATTTCCCGAATGTGTCATTTCGACCACAGGGAGAAATCTTATTTTTTCAATAGGTTGCAGACTAAAGATTTCTCGCTTCGCTCGAAATGACAAGTTTAGAAGACTTTTTACGAGTTCATCAATATTGATAGCGTATTTACTAAGCGTGTTAGGTTAAAGCAATTATTTGTCTTATCAAGCACTTAACACCTAACACTTAATACAATCAGGAGGTAATAATGCGGTCTGTATCTATGGAAAAGACACAAACTCAGGTTATAGTCAACGAGTTTATTCGCAGTGTATATAACTGGATGGCCATCGGACTGGGCCTTACAGGTTTTATCGCGCTTTATGTTTCAAACAGCCCGAATATGATAAGGCTTATTTATGGAAATCAGGTTTTGTTTTTTGGGCTGATAATCGGCGAATTAGGGCTTGTTTTTTATTTAAGCGCAAGGGTGCAAAAAATCCAGGCTTCAACAGCGACCGCCCTGTTTATACTCTATGCAGCATTAAACGGGGTCACACTGTCCTTTATATTCCTTATTTATACCAGTTCGTCCATTACATCGACATTTTTTATCTGTGCCGCGACTTTTGTTTCATGCAGCATATACGGTATGGTTACAAAACGTGATCTTACCTCGCTTGGCGGTTTCATGGCCATGGGGCTTATCGGAATTATCATAGCATCTGTTGTTAATATGTTTATCCGCAGCTCCGGGATGAGTATGGTCATCAGCTATATAGGTGTTTTTGTTTTTGTCGGTTTAACCGCATATGACACACAAAAACTAAAGAATATGGCCATTACACAGCCCGCCGGTCTTGAGGCAGGAGTCGTCAGAAAAGGGGCGATCATGGGTGCCCTTGCATTATACTTAGACTTTATCAACCTGTTTCTTATGCTGCTAAGAATATTAGGAAACAGGAGATAGCTGTAAGTGAACGCTAAAAGGCTATGAACGTCCAACATCGAACGTCCAACATCGAATTTTGAATAAGGTATTCTGCCAATTTATAAACTGGCGGAGCAAAGCGATTTCATTATTCGATGTTCAACGTTCGATGTTCGATGTTCGACGTTCAAAAAACGCTTTACTTTGCCGTTCGAACTCCAAGCTCTTCCTGTACTATATCTGCTATCTGCTTACAGTAGATACTGGTTTCATTGATGCTCGGCCCCTCGACCATTATTCTGCAAAGGGGCTGGGTGCCTGAATAGCGAACAAGCACCCTGCCCTTTTTACCCAGGCTTGTTTCAACCGATTTTATCGCCTCTTTGATAACAGGAATTGATCGAATATCAGGCTTGCTCTTTACTTCGACATTAATAAGAACCTGTGGAAATACAGTCATGCTTTTGCCAAGCTTTGAAACCGGTTTTGATTCCATTTTAACAGCTTCGATCAGCCTTATACCAGCAAAAAGCCCATCACCTGTTGTATGATGATCCAAAAAGATCATGTGGCCTGATTCTTCGCCTCCTAAAACAGCTCTTGATGAAATCATCTTTTCCACAACATAACGGTCTCCCACATCTGTCGCAATATGCTCTACGCCCATGTCTTTTAAAGCTAACTTAAGCCCGGTATTGCTCATAACAGTACTTACAACCAGATTATTTTTAAGTATCCCCTTTTGCTTCATGGCCATTGCACAGATTAAAAGTATCTGGTCGCCGGTTAAAACATTTCCTTTTTCATCAATCACAATAAGCCTGTCGCCATCTCCGTCAAAGGCAAATCCGATATCAGCCCTTTTTTCAACAACCTTTTTAGCCAGATTTTCCGGATGCTGGGACCCGCAATTATCATTTATATTTTTTCCATCAGGATTGATGAAAATAGATTCTACGTTCGCACCCAGGTCTGCAAATAATTTGGGCGCAACACGGTATGTAGCACCATTTGAGCAATCGATAACAATCTTAATTCCTTTGCAGGGGTTGTCCTGCGCAATCGCGCTTTTAAGAAAAGCGCAGTAGCTTTGTTCAGCGTCATCTATTTTATAAACATTGCCTGTATCATGTATCACCTTTGACATTGAAATCGTTTCATCGCCAAGCACAAGCCTTTCGATTTCCTCCTCTTCTTTGTCTGAAAGCTTGAAGCCGTCTCCTTTAAATATCTTTATTCCATTATCATAAAATGGGTTATGGGATGCAGATATCACAACTCCGGCAACAGCATCTGTTGTAGAGGTTAAAAAGGCTATGCCTGGAGTCGGCAGGACGCCAGCAAGGTATGCATCTACACCCATTGAACAGATCCCGGAAACTAACGCATATTCCAACATATACCCGGATATCCTGGTATCCTTTCCAATGATTATATTGGATATGTCCCTTTCTTTCTTAAAAAATGATGCGATTGCCCTGCCGACGGCTACAGCTATTTCAGGTGTTATCGGATATTCATTGGCCATACCCCTTATGCCGTCGGTGCCGAATAGTTTGCCCATTTACCGCTCCTCACTCAAGTTTCGCACCTTTTTTCGCATAATTTGCAAGGTATCCACCGCACGCTTTGCTCAAGACGCAGAGATCGCAAATCCCCTCTAACAAGAGGGGTGGACGCGAAGCGGACGGGGTGTGTAAAAAAGGATGTAGCAGCATATCATATGAACACACCCCTAAATCCCCTCTTATTAGAAGGGACTTGAAAATTATCTAACCGCACAGGTCGAACTCTTTTAGATCGCAATCTTTTCTCTGTGGGCTCTGTGATCTCTGTGGTAAAAAACCGTCTCTTTACGAAGCCATCAACCCCTGAAAGATGGTATAATTTCAAGCAGTTTCATGGTAATATCGTCAACAATGCCCTGAAGCCACATGCTTCCGGTTTTTGAATCTTTGCTCTCAAGCCCCTTTATAACGGTAATATAATCCTTGCCCCATTTTTTTATGCCTGTATCTATTCTCTCAAGAAAAACATTTCTTAAAGCTTGATCACCTGCATTGTCGCGAAGCTCTACGAAAGATTCTTCCAGCCTGGTCCGCATTCTGTAAAGCTCATGCTTTTGCCGCGCAACAATTAAAGATGGCTTGTCATTTGCTGCGTATTGGTCTGATGCGGCAGTATCTTGCATTTTATCACATAAATCTTTAAACCTTTTTATCCGTTCATCAATCGCCATCTTCAGCTTTTCTTTTAAACCAACAAAAAGGGGTTTTGGGAAATCATCTGAAATAAACCGCGTGCGCACATAAATATACCACTGCATAAGGGCTGTAAGATTTGATAGATATATAATGTTGTTTATAACTATCCTTTTAATGCCTCTATATGCGCCCGGGATAAATATAATGTTTTCACCCTTTCCTGCATTATCGAAAATGAGACGTTGCGGCCTCAGCTCATCCTTTCTGCATATTGTGCCGGCAGCTATTACAGTACCGAATGATAGACGACACGGGCCTATAAGACCCCCCTGCCCTCCAAGAAATATCGGGTTTTGGTCTAACATTACGCCGTGCGGCACATCGCCGATAAGGGATGGAGTGGCCTTGTCCTGCTCGGGAGTATAATTAAAATGAATGTATGAGCTGCCGACCTCGCTGTGATTTTTCCGGCTTGTTCCCCCTGCCATTAGACAATCGCAAAAATTGATAAGGCTGCCCAGGGTTACGAACGGGAATAAAATGGTCTGCTTTAAACCAACTGTGTGAGCTATGCTTGATTCTTCCTCAAGTATGGTTCCTTCTCTTATATGAGAACCAGAACCAACGGACACTCTGCTCAGAAATACAGCATCCTTGAAAAAACCTGCGTTAAGGTTGACCAGCGGCCCGACCTGACAGTTTTCAACAGTAACCGGCCCCTCATATCCCAACTTAGCGCCATGAAGTATAAGGGTTGAACTGCCGAAGATTTTGCAACCTGAATGAATTATGGTTCCATTTCCTGAAATCCTGTCAATATCTACATCGTCGCCTATCTCAACGCTATCAGGATTTGGAATTTTTACACCCTTTTTTACCAGGTTCTCAATTTTCAAAATGCTTGAGCTTTTCATAGCAATCCTTGTGTAATTATGGAGAAAAACAGTCTCCTATCCTAAAATAACTGTTGCTATCTGTTCTACAACCTCGAAATGTCTATCTCTTGTCAGGAGCGTCCCCCCAATTTCCATGCAGGATGCCGCGATCCATACATCATTGATCGGTATTTTAGCCCCCTTTTTTTGTAATGATAAAAATATAATGGCATATTTTCTCGCAACTGCTGCATCCACATCAATAATTTCTACCCTCAGACTGTTAATGAACTGCAGCAATTTTTTCTCGTTGAATTGCTGCTGACTCCCTTTCATGAATCCGAAATTGAGTTCTCCTATAACTATGGCGGGTAAATACAGGTATTTGCCATAAGCGGCCAAAAAATTTACTGTTTCAGGCAACCCTTCGGCATAGTCACTGTAGATATTCGTATCCAGTACAAGTTTCAATCCCAATCCCCATTATTGATCCGGTTAAAAACTTCGGTCGCTTTTCTCAATTCCTCTGCTTCATCATGCGAAAGCCATCCTGCGAGTTTCCGGATCATTTTTTCGCGATCATTCACTAAGCCCAATTTTGCATCCACCGCCTCTATAATATATGCCGATTTAGTCTTCCCCGCTCTTATGGCAGCTTTTTTGATCATCTTTTCTTTTTCCGGGGGTATTCTTAAGCTTAAAGGCATAAGTGTAATCCTCCTTGTATCGCATTTTTGATAATTGTATCTTGAAATAGTTTAGTTATAGTGTCAATGATTAACATAAAAAAATGGAAGAGCCTTGGGGACGTTGGGGGCTAAGGATTAAAAGAATGTGCCCCTTTGAACTATCATTCTGAGGCATCATAATTGTGCTGATTTTGTTCACAAATTACCTCCTTGAGCAGACGTGTTATTAATTCATCTTCATACGTTATGGTTTTAACGACCTCTTTCATCCGTGCCGATAGACGCCGATAGCCCCAGTTGCAGCGACGTATGGTCTCCTCTCGGCCCTCGCGCTGGTAGTATAATGGCATATTCACTTCAAAATAGGATATACTGTCTGCATCCTTGAGCAGATCGGAACGGGGATCACCACCAACCTCATGAAGTGTTACCAGGCGGCAGGCCTCATCCGCAATAGACGTGGCTATGCCACACCTGTTAAGAATTGCCCTCAAAATTCCGGCTCCGTTACGAGCATGGGCGGCCTTGAATGCATTATAATCACTAAAATCTGTGCGACGCACTTTTTGTGCCTCAACAGCTCGATCGATATCATGGGCAAGCGCCGCGATCTGCAGCGCCTGATCAGCTTCGGGATCAAGCTTTAACAACCATTCAAAAGTATTTTCCGCATGAATCGGATCTTCCGGCACACTTGAGCCTGAAATAATCGTTCTGATATTTTGTTTGGCACAGTCGATACTATCCATGATTTCGACATATCATGAGGCGGCGTATGGTCGCAATGTTCATCACCACGGCAATCACAACCAGTATCAAATAAGCCTGGTTGAACACGGCACCTAAGAATATTAGAAAGACACGAATATCGCGACCCATGCGTAATCCCTTGCCATGAGAGATGAGGTCGCGCATGAGGCTGTCGTGCTTGTCGGCCGTATAGCTCAACATAAAAGAACCGATAATCGCCATAAATCCGACCAACAGAATGAAACTATCCATTTTATCTGCATAAGCGTGCCAGGTGAGACCGAAAAGCAGAAAAGCGTCGGCATAACGGTCAAGTACTGCATCGAACCATCCGCCGTAAGCGCTAGATTGATATTTGAGTCTGGCTACTTCGCCGTCGCAGCCGTCTAAGATCGAGGCAAACTGTGCCATAAGACCGCCCAGCAAAAGTGCAAAATAACCATGAAGAGCAAACAGGCCTGCAGCCAGAACCGAACACAGGAATGAAAACAGGGATATTTGATTAGGGGTGATTTGATGGTAAACCAGCCGGCGGGAAATCCTTACAGATAAGGGGCGGTTTAAATAACGTGACACCGGGCCATCGTTGGGCTTGTCCTTTAAATCGGCCAAAATACTGTTTTCCGCACGACTGAAAGCCGCCGGATCATCCACGTCAATCCAGAAGCGTCCGCTTATTTCGAACGCTCTGGCCTTCCCATCGGCAGCTAAGGTCTTCACAGCCCCGGATAGGGTAGTATCGCCGTCTTGCTTTGCGCTGCGCTCCAACGCATTGAAAATAGCGGGCGTACATAAAAAAATACCGGTGTCAAAAGCATTAAAATCGGTCAAGCCCTTACCGATGTTGAGTATCTTGCCATCTTTGGTTTTTACCCGGGTAACATCCTCCATATCGACAGAGGAATTACTGGTATCGCCATCCACGCCGAGGGCGATTTCACCGTCGGATAAGGCAAGCGCCATTAACTCACGGGCTATGGATGGATCAAAGAGATGGTCAGCCATCAGCAGTAAAAATGGTTCTTGCAGGTATTCCTTGGCTTTTAACACCGAAAGGCCGTTTTCTTTTTTCCAATCTTCGTTAAAAATGGGGGTTATGCTGCACCCCGGGCGATTGGTCAGGCTAACCAGGAAAGAGCGGATAAGCTCCTCCTGGTATCCGGTAACAACCAAAAAATCGTCTGCTCCGGCCTCCATGGCGGTGCGGATAACCCTTTCGATCAGGGGCAGTCCCAGAATTGGAATAAGGGGCTTGCTGTCACCTTGCTGTTTAAGCCGACTGCCCTTACCCGCGGCTATGATCAGGCATTTCATGCTCATTGACTCCATTCCCGGGCAAAAACAAAGTTTAACTTGCCCGTTTCAGCGTTTTAAGTCTTAAAACGCCATCGTCTTTGATGAAGTCTTCGACCATGGTAAACGCCTCATCGTCTGTGAACTGTTGTGCAGGATGCTTGCAGAAATAGGCTGACGGCCCCTGAAGTACGCCGCCCTGGCCACGGTCCAAAGCCAGTTTTGCACAGCGGATGGCGTCGATGGCAACACCGGCCGAATTTGGTGAATCCTCCACAGAAAGGCGCATTTCAAGGTTCATGGACACGTCACCGAACAGCTTGCCCTCCATGCGAATGAAACAGACCTTGTTGTCCTTTTGCCACGGCACGTAATCACTGGGTCCGATATGGATGTTTTCATCGTCCAGACGCTTGGCAGCCACGGCCTGAACAGCCTCGGTCTTGGATTTTTTCTTTGAGGCCAAGCGCTTTTGTTCTAACATATTGAGAAAATCGGTATTGCCCCCGGTATTGAGCTGGTAAGTGCGCTCCAACTTGACGCCGCGCTTTTTGAACAGGTCGGTCAGTATGCGGTGAGTGATGGTAGCGCCCATTTGAGACTTGATATCGTCACCGATGATAGGAAGGTTTTTATCCTCAAAGCGCCTGGCCCACTCAGGATCGCTGGCAATAAACACCGGGATGTTGTTGATAAAGGCAATCTGCGCCTTAAGCGCGCAATCAGCATAAAATCGAGTCGCCTCCTCAGACCCCACGGGAAGATAGTTAAGTAGGATATCGGTGCCGGATTCTCTAAGGATCTCAACGGCTTCCTTTTTGGTCAGCTCAGGCTCCTTGGACAGAACAAAAGAATTATTCTCAGGATAATCTTTCATATGGCTCGCAACACCGTCCAGAATTTTGCCCATCCGAACCAATACACCGGATGGGGGAAGGTCAGAATAGAAAACCGTCGTGCAGTTGGGTTTGGCAAAAATAGCTTCATGCACATCCTGGCCGACCTTGCGCTTGTCAACATCAAAGGCTGCGACAACCTCTATGTCTCCCGGCTTATAGCCGTTCATTTCAAAGTGCATCAGGCCGATGGCGTCTTGCGGGCTTTTATCCCGGTAATAGTGAATCCCTTGAATAAGTGAACTGGCACAATTCCCAACTCCTACAATCGCGATCTTGATGTTAACCATCGATTATCTACCTCCTATTGATAGTTTTGTAAACGTTCATGGAACGTTGAAATTAGAAAATAGAAATTGCCTGTCTGCGTGCACCGCACAGGCAGAGAAATTTGGCCTTCATGCTTTTGTACTGTTGATGAACGCATTCAATTTTGGGCCGAGTTTTTCAACTATTGCTTTGTATTCTGTCGCGCTTTTCTCGTTCCCACGCTCCTGCGTGGGAATGAATACCTGCTTTCTCCCCAATTTCTACTTTCCAATTTCAAGTTTCAAGCCGTGAACGGTTACATAGTTTTGTATAAATGTGATTTGCTTCATGAAACCCAAGCTTTTATCAGAAAGCGGACCCGCCATAGTAAAGTTTCCACGGTGGTGACTCATGAGTTATCCTCCATGTAGAATTCACACACATGATCAAGCCATTCCTCTATCTGGTCTCTGTAATCATCTACCTTGGTTTCCATGCCGCATGACCTGCAGACTACACGAGCATTACATCACCTGCCCAGGATTTCTGCAACCCTACCGCAAAAGATACATTTAAGTTTATCCATATTTAGCGCCTGTCCGAAAAGTATTTTTTTCAATACTGTCAATAGGTTCAGCTTATTTACCTATGTGAAGATTTGTGAAAAAGCTATTAGCCATTAGCTGTTAGCTCTTTGATTAAAGCTATTAGCCATTAGCGGTTAGCTCTTAGCTAAAAGCTAACTGCTAAAGGCTAACTGCTAAAAATCTTCGATTTGAGAATAGCATCCAACTGACTGTAATTTCAGGTGTTTTGAGTTTTCGTTCAGATACTATCTAATCTTACAGTCATTATCCCTACAACGTCATTTACTCCGCCGGAGGCGGATCATTTCGAGGAGCGAAGCGACGAGAAATCTTACTGCAAAAACATATAGTTAAGGATTTCTCCCGGAGCCTGCCCTGAGCGTAAATACTAACCCCGCCAAAGGCGGGGCTCGCTTCGCTCGGAATGACAGAAGCGAAGGGGTCGAAATGACAAGCGCCGTTGTAGGATTATTTATCCAGAAGGCTGTCCGAGAATGGAATAATTCGCTGTACGCCTCTATTTTTCCAACTTCTTTTTCAGCTCTATATTCTCCCTCCTTACCCGTGCAAGTTCCAGAACCCTGTTGATGGTAAAGACTATACTGTCCTTCCTGAAAGGCTTGGTGATGAAGTCGGCAACTCCCATTTTCATAGCCTCATCGGCTGTTTCAAGGGAACCATAGGCCGTGATGATGATCAGAGGAAGATCAGGCTTCATCCCTTTAACTTCGTCAAATAGCTCTAATCCGTCCATGCCGGGCATTTTGAGGTCGCTGACGACCAGGTCATAATCGTTTTCCATGACCATTTTCAGCGCTTCGGACGGGTTATTGGTTGTGTCCACCTCATAGTCGGTGTTATCCTCAATGATCATCCTCAACAGCATCAGCATATCGAGTTCGTCATCAATGACTAAAATCCTTTCCGGCATGATCTTCTCCTTTGATGTTCGTTATTCAATTTTTTCCATGGGCTACAGGTAGTAACACGATATACGTCGTCCCGGACTCTTTGCCTTTCTCTTTGATCTGGCTCTTGACCTGAATATCCCCTCCAAACTTTTTCACAATGTCGTAGCTCACAGAAAGACCCAATCCTGTTCCCTCTCCCTTGGTGGTAAAGAACGGTTTAAATATCTTGTCCATATTTTCCGGGGGTATGCCATTGCCTGTATCGCTGAAGGATATAGCGACCATATCATCATTAGTACTGTGTGCCGAGATGATCAGGATTCCCCCTTTCTCCATAGCTGCCACCGCATTGTTAATAATGTTCAGAAATACCTGTTCGAGTTGCCTGCCGTCCGCTTTCACCGTGGGGAGAGTTTCTTCTATATCCGTTTTGAGGTCTACGTTTTTGGTCAGCAGGGTATTCATAACCACATTGACGACATTTTGAAGGTC
Source organism: Desulfobacteraceae bacterium (assembly GCA_028571455.1). Taxonomy (GTDB): domain Bacteria; phylum Desulfobacterota; class Desulfobacteria; order Desulfobacterales; family ETH-SRB1; genus Desulfaltia. The sequence goes on from JAPVVG010000129.1 coordinate 14,190, forward strand.
GTCAACCACATCAGTCACTGTGGTGGTTTTTTTGGGAATCCTGGCAAAAGCAAGGAGATTTTCAACGATCCTCTTACAGTTGTTTCCCTGCCTTTCAATGGTCTTGAGAATTTCATACTCTTTGGAATTCTTAGGCGTCTTTTCCAGCAATAATTCCGTAAACCCCAGGATAATGGCAATCGGGTTATTTATTTCATGGGCAACGCCGGCCGAAAGAGACCCCATAGATGCCAGTTTTGCCGTGTGAAAGAGCTGTTCTTCCAGTCTTTTCTGTTCCGTGATATCCCGTGAGATCACCAGAACCGCATTTACCTCGTCCTGGTCTGTCCGCATAGCCCTGTATTTTGAGTCGAGCCAATATCCCTTCTCCCCGATCTTCACTTTTTCTTTTCGCAGAACAGTGTACGAGGTTTTAAAAATCTTTGCAACGATCGAATGGATGCCATTATCCCCTTCATGTTCGATGAAGTTACTTATATTCTTGCCGATAATGTCCTCAGACCGTTGCCCCATAAATCCACTGCCATATTGATTGACAGACAAGACATTACAATCTCTGCCTATCGTATAGATCAAGTCATCGGCCGAGTCTACCAGAGAGCGACACCTTTCCTCGGAACTTTTCAGTTTCTGAACATAGTCCTCAAGGTCTTTGGTCTTTTCTTTTAGCTCCTGTTCAAGGAATCGCTGCCAGGCCCTTTGGTTCGCCGTGAAAAAGGCTACTAATACAATAATAACCAGCGCGGCAACTAATGCGCCCTGTATCATGGATTGGCTCACGTACACGGTGTATATGGCCGCACCGGCCAGGAAAACCAGTATGATGATGGTCACAAGTCGTAGGTCCTGTTTTCTGGCAAAGTATTTTTTCATGGACTATTTTCTTTCTCTTGAGCTATTAGCCTTTAGCTGTTAGCTTAACCACTTATTTTGATGATGTTTTTGCTAATAGCTAACTGCTAATAGCTCACTTGATTTAATGCGGTATGTTCATGAACGACCTGATTCCTTTCAATATGTCTTCATAATACCAGTTAGCCCTGGCGACACTTGACATGCCCATGTCGAGTTGTCTTGTGTGCATGATGATATGTCCTAATATTTTCAGACGTTCATTTACATAATCCTGATCATAGCCTTGCAGACGGGCAAAGAGTGAATCCTCCTTGACCTCGATTCTAAAATCAAACTGCTGCAAAAGCTTTTCAATCAACCGAACCCTTCTCACCCTTCGTTCAGCATCGGCCGCGCCACCTTTGAAGATAAAGCTTATATAGTTTTCATCAGGGTTGTCAGATACATACGCCTCCGTGGTTGAAAAGTGAAACCCCAGCCGAGTACTCATGTTGCAAAAGTGTTTCGAGATGATGATATAATTCTTTTCGGCAAATCCTTTCCTAACCGAATGAACCACGCTGGGATCTGTCGAGGCCGTTAACATAACCGAAAGGAAACCCTTGGTGTCCACAGGCGGGGGACCTTCCCACGGCACGGCTGTCATACCTTCCCACAGTGCTCGCATAGGGATAGATACGATCTCTTCATATCTTACCTTTTTCCCTGTTACACCTTCTTTGACGCCATCTTCCAGATCAAGAATCCACCACTGCATTGGCACTTTGTAAACTAATTGTTTGGTCGATCTGTCAGCAAAACGGCTTACCCTGCTGAGATCAAACATCGTGTGCAGAGAGACTTCATGGACAAACCTCGTAATATCGTGAAGCGTCTTGCATCCTGCAGGCGTAAAATTCGGGCTCCGGGGATCTGTCAGATTCAAAGGGGTTATCATTTGCAATATCTCTCGGAGTTGTTTCAGGACAGGAGACGTCTTAAAGGTATCGTCAACCTTTTTTTTCATCAGCAATTCTTCTACGACCCCTTCGTAGATATTGGCATAGATGGCATCTACGGTCACATGCATGCCGTTCCTGAGGACCTTGGTGGCGTTATCAGTATTAAGAATAGCTGGCACACCATGCTCTCTGGCTACTGTAGCCAGGTGTCCGAGGATAGTTCCGATGTCTGAGACAAGAGCAGATGCTTTTTGAAGCGCCACCGCAAACTCAGGGTAAGTGTGTCTCACTACCAGCACGCCGCCATCAGGAAAATCTGCCAGATCCTCTTCACGGTTGACGACATGGACAGGACCTGCCCCAACGCCGCGACAAGCAATGGTTCCCTTGTCCAGGAGAATCTTGTACCCCTTGAGCGCCACTGGCCGTTTTTCATCGGCCAGGGCTCCTGGAGAGGCCACACGCAACGGCCGGGACTGGAGGAGATACAAGCGACCCTTTTGGTCCATAGTCCACTCCATATCCTGGGGCTGCCCAAAATAGGCCTCCACCTTGCGCGCATAGGAGGCAAGCTCATAGATCTGCTCATCGCTCAGGCACGGTTTTCCCCGCAATTCTTTGGGTACGGGGACTTCCTTGGTGTCACCTTCCGTCCCCCCGATCAGCATAACTTCCTGCCGTCCCACCTCTTCAATTGTGATCTTTCTTGCGCCGTCTACAAAAACCCTGTAGTTATTTGTGGGCACCACGCCTCCCACTGCATAGGCTCCGAGCCCCCATACCGAATTGATCAATATCGCATTTTCTTGCGGGTTCCCGGGATCACGGGTATACATGATACCGCCGGCCCTGGCCTGTACCATGGCAACCACACCTACCGCCATGGCCATTTCTTCGACATGAAACCCCTTATCCTTGTAATAGAAGAGAGCTCGAGGCGTAAACTGGCTGGCGAGGATATTCTTGTATTGGGTCAGGAGATCCTCACCAGGAACATTCAGGGCGGTTTCATACTGGCCTGCAAAACTGGCCATCATGTCTTCGTGGAGCGCACTGCTTCGAACAGACACCCTCAGGTTCTTCTCCCCAGCCTCTTGACATAAGACGCTGTATGCATCAAGGATGGCCCTTTCAATTTTTTGGGGTATTTGTCCGTTTTTAACCAGTTGCTGCATTTCGTGGCCTGCGGATGTCAATTCGTCATAATCGCGGATGTCAAGCTTGCTCGTTCTTTCATTCAATATGTTCTGGATCTGATTATGCCGGGCAAAGGTCTGGTAGGCATAGGTTGTCACCACGAACCCGGGGGGAACAGGAAGGCCCAAAACATTGGCAAGCTCCGCCATATGGGCAAGCTTGCCGCCGGCAGAGGCCACGGTCTCTTTTCCGAGCTCCTTCAGTCCAAGGACAAAATCGGTCTTGGGAATAGCCGCCCTGGCAGTAAGCTGCTTTCGGATCGCCTCATCAGTTTTCTGAAATGGAATAATCAGACCCTTGTATTTATCATCTCCCAGGACATTCAGGTTATCGATTATTCTCTTAACCCCATCGGACAAAGCCTGATAGGAAGTCTGAACATAGGCCCTATCAAAGGCAAAGTCACCACTCGCCTTTTCTTGCATATCAGCCATGGTCATCAGTACTTCGTTGTTGCTTTTAAGGACTTGGCGAAAGGCCTTGAAGCGTTGTACAAAAAGTACCTTGTCATCTTCCTCTTTGAGGGCCTTTTGTTCCCTTCTCTTCCTGAAAAAGTTAAACACAGGCCGAAACTCCTTTGACAGTCACATGTTCATTGGTTTCTTGTATATTAATATAATATTAACAGTTCTGAGGGGTAAATCAACCAATATCGACCCTGGTTTAGAGTTGCAAAGGTGAATATTCAAGGTGGGCAGAAATATCATACCAACCAAACCGTCATTCCCGCGTAGGCGGGAATCCAGGAAAATCAAGGGGTTATGGATAGCGCTAAAGGTTAGCGCTGACGGTTAGCGCTGATGCTTCACTACGTGTCACTTCGTGTCACTACGTGCCCTGCTTTCGCAGGAATGACAGAACGTTGGACTGTTGAGTTAAATGATATTGCATGACTTAAAAAAGCGGCGGAAGAATGTTCTCAGATATTTCTATACTTTATATATTACGCTGAACATTTACATTCATGATATCGTATGATCGGAAAATAAGCTTTTCCTTCTCAAGTCTTTTGCTTGGCAAAGGAATAAGATCTAAAGAATTTAATCTCTCTTTTAAATCATCCTTTGATGGAACAGCATTTAAACCCTGCCCAAGTTTTTTGCCGGAAACAGTATCAAGCACTATTGCGGTCTTTCCGTCTGAAACCACAGAAAAAGGGATCTGATAACTTTCAAGTAGTCTTGAAGCAGCAATAATTTCCCTTTCCCTTGAGCCCAATGAAGCTGCAGCGCATTTTATCGCCATATATTTTATCCCATCAACACAAACAACAAGGTCTATCTGCGATTTGTAAGGTTTGCCTGCAATAACAAGTTCGATATCAACATCGACCTTAATATCTTCTTTGGAAAATCCTTTTTCGTTAACCAAAAAGCGTTCAACATCCTGCCTGTTCGCCTCAGCGCCAATGTCCGGCGCCATTTCACCTGTAATAAAATCTGTAATCATTTCATGCGATTTTTTTACATCAGTCATTATACAAACCCTTTACTACCTAAAATGAGCGATTAGCCATTAGCTTTTAGCTATTAGTCAAACTATATCAAGATGTTATTAAATAATAATCCGCCAGAGCCCGTTGGCGGAGGTGATTAATAAATAATTATACGAATGCATATTTCATAAGAGCTAATCCGCCAAAGGACTTTGGCGGACTAACAGCTAATCGCTTAACGTAGGTACTACAAAGAATTATAGTCCCCATTTCTCATGAACAATTTATAGCCGTTATGTATCATCTTGCCATAACCAGCGCTATGATTATTATATAATTTTCTTGACCATACAAATTAAACATTGATAAATAATTGGATGTAAATTTGAAAGGAATATTTACAGGAACGGGAAAATATTATGGACAAAAAAGTATCCGTGATCGGCGCTGGCAATGTAGGTGCTACTATTGCCCAAAGACTTGTTGAAAAAGAGTTATGCGATGTGGCATTGATAGATATTATTGAAGGGCTGCCTCAAGGAAAGGCATTAGATCTTTCCGAGGCCGCGCCTATTGAAAAGCATGATGCTCACCTTTCAGGCTCAAACAGTTATGAAGCTTCCGCAGAATCCGATATCATTATTATTACAGCAGGCATACCAAGAAAGCCGGGTATGAGCAGGGACGACCTTATAAGCACCAATGCAGGGATTGTGAAAACTGTTACGCAGCAGGCAGCAGAGCTGTCTCCGAAAGCCATTCTTATTATTGTAAGCAATCCTCTTGATGCCATGTGCCAGGTTGCGTATGAGGCAAGCGGTTTCCCAAGAAACAGGGTGATGGGCATGGCCGGAGTTCTTGACTCTGCGCGGCTTAAAGCCTTTATTGCAATGGAGTTGAATGTTTCGGTCGAAAATATTCATGCTTTTGTTCTTGGCGGGCATGGCGATAGTATGGTTCCTCTTCCAAGATATTCCACTGTAGCCGGCATACCCATTACTGAATTACTCTCAAAAGAAAGGATTGACGCCATAATTGACAGAACAAAAGCAGGCGGCGCAGAGATAGGAGGACTGCTTAAAACAGGAAGCGCATTTTACGCTCCGGCATCAGCCGCAGTGGAAATGGCTGAATCGATTTTAAAGGATAAGAAAAAAATTCTTCCCTGCGCAGCATATCTTGAAGGTGAGTATGGGATAAGGGATCTGTTTATAGGCGTTCCCGTAAAGCTCGGCAAAAACGGTATAGAAGAGATTGTCCAGATCAGTTTAACCGATGATGAAAAGGAAGCCCTTCAGAAATCAGCGGATGCTGTCGCAGAACTTAAGTCTTTGCTGAAAAAATAAGTAACTATTCAGGTAGGCACAAAGGCACAGAGGGGCAAAGGCACAAAGCATGACAAATACAACTCCGATATCTGACTTTAAGACCGA
>JAPVVG010000130.1 GCA_028571455.1 Desulfobacteraceae bacterium
AGAAAATATAATGTCAAGTGATTACAAGATGTTATGTTGCGAGTTTTTGTAACCCCTTTTTATTAAAGAATATAATCAGAAGAAGAATTATATGCAAAGAAAATATATTTTTGATATTTAAAGGGAAGTATATCCAAAACTGGCAACATAACTAAACTCGCAACATAATGACACCGATATCCGATATGTTCACTTCTTGGCAAAGTTTGCAGTCTGTACAAATCAGTGGTTGAAGAAACAGGGGTTAATCTCCATTAAGGAACTTTGGATTAACATTCATTATTCCCGCCAAGGTGGGACCCGGTAGGCTTTGTGAAGCCCTCAGTGCGCTTGTCCGCGTCTGGAGGGGACCCTCAAGCTGTGGTGTTGTGGGGGCTGAGGGAGAAAAACCCTTAGCTATTCGATTATGCTCCGGCGCTATACTGTAAACTATTGCCGGTATCTTTAATAGGAATAACTCGTCGTTCAATATCCGCCCAAATTTTACGCTTCATAATTCGCAGATCATATTCAGTTTGCAGATTTAGCCAAAACTGAGCTTCAACCCCAAAATAACGCTGTAACCTCAAGGCTGTGTCAGCAGTAATGGACCTTTTTCCATTCACAATTTCACTTACCCTGTTGGGGGGAACTGAAAGATCCCTAGAAAGCTGGTTAATGCTAATGCCTAAGGGCTCTAGAAAATCCTCACGAAGGATTTCACCCGGTTTTATTGGATCAAGATTTTTTTTTGTACTCATATGGACACCTCAGTGATAGTCCGTAATTTCAACATGGTACGCATTACCGTCATTCCATTCGAAACATACGCACCACCGCTTATTGATACTGATAGCATATTGCCCTTTTCGATCCCCAGAAAGGGCATGAAATTTGTTTCCTGGGTTAAGCATTAACGCTTCTATGCTGGGAGCGGCATGAAGAACCATTAACCGTTTTCTTGCCTGCCTTTCAAAGGTTTGGAAACGGCGTACTCGTTGATCATTAAATAGTTTTTCAGTATCTCGGCAGGCAAATGATTTAATCATATTTAAATATAATTTATATTACGCAAGGCGTAATATGTCAAGCGGAAATTCAATGCGTTCTGGATGCCGGATCAAGTCCGGCATGACGATTTCGAAACTTTTTACGAGGTCATCAATTCTAACTCAATCAAAAAAAATGAGAAACTATTTAACATAATTGTCTTAGACTTGTATAATAGACTTATGAAAGATACCAAATGCATTCAGTTCCTGCAGTGGGCTTTGCCACGTCTGCGAATGAGGTGGCCTGGTTTCCGCAAGGTGCGAAGGCAGGTTTGTAAGCGCATCAACCGGCGTATAAGTGAGTTGCAGCTCAACGATGTGGAATCCTATCGTAAATACTTACGGGTTCATCCGGATGAGTGGGGTTATCTCGATAGCTTATGCCGGATTTCTATTTCGCGGTTTTACAGGGATAAGGGTGTGTTTGACTGTATAGGCGATAAGGTGCTTCCAGCATTGGCGCAAATGACCGCTAACAGCGGCAATAATACAATCAAATGCTGGAGCGCTGGCTCTGCTTCAGGAGAGGAGGCTTATAGCATAGCGCTGGTCTGGCAATTTGTCCTTTCATTGGATTATCCTGACATCGATATTCAAATTACAGGCACTGAAGTAGATAGCAACATGCTTGTACGTGCTGAAAGAGCATGCTATCCCCAATCCAGCATAAAGGATTTGCCTGAAAAATGGCTTTCCCAGGCATTTAACCGGACAGGCAAGCAGTATTGTCTTTACCCGGAATTTAGGAAAAAGGTAAATTTCATTTCACAGGATATCAGGCTGGCAGCGCCTGACAGTCCTTTTCATATAGTATTATGCCGTAATCTGGCCTTTACCTATTTTGATATAACCCTGCAAAAGGAGGTTTTAGGAAGGATTTTCGACAGTCTTCTTAATGGAGGGATATTGGTTATCGGCATCCACGAATCGCTGCCCGGAGAAGTTACATATTTTCGACCATGGATATCCAATATGGGGGTATATCGCAAAGTTATCGTATAAGGGTAAAATTGGATATAATTTCTGGCTACTTCGGCGCTTCTGGATTCCCGCTTTCGCGGGAATGACAAACGGGGCGGGAATGACAGCCATCTTTGCGACATTACATAGATAACAGAACAGTAGTTCATTTTGCTTAAAAGCAGTCAAGGAGTTGGTTGTTGAGTAAAAAAGAGGGGAGGGGGGGATTGGTGAGCGTTGCTACAATGAGGTTGGCGCTCCTGATAACAGGATTACTGGCATTAAAGCCAAGTCCTGACGCCCCGGACAAAGACCTCAAACCCGGTATTGGACTCGGTAGTCACCGCTCACCAAACCAAAAATATATTACCATAATAGTCAAATTAGTCAAATCTTTTTTTTGGTACGCCCGGCAGGATTCGAACCTGCGACCTACGGATTCGAAGTCCGGCGCTCTATCCAACTGAGCTACGGGCGCGTGAAAAATGGGGTGAGTGAAGGGACTTGAACCCTCGACCCCCAGGGCCACAACCTGGTGCTCTACCAACTGAGCTACACCCACCATATATAAATAAAACTATCATATCATATTATCCATTTCAAGTAATTTTATTATGAACATATTCTTTACCTTTGGTTGGTTTTTTGCCATAATTTTTAAATTAGTTACAAAAAGGATAAGATCAATGAAAAAAGATAAAATTCTTTTAGATCATGGGAGCGGAGGGAAAATATCCGTACAATCAATCCTTTTGATTATCTGGTTCTTGTGGCCTGCCAGCTACGGGGTGGCGCAAGAAACGCTTATTTCAGGAAAAACAATGGGTACAACCTATCATCTAAAGGTTGTAACCGGATATTCTACAAAACCTGAAGGACTTAAAGAAAAAATTGACAACCGGCTTGAAGAGATAAACCAGAGCATGTCCACATTTATAAAGGGCAGCGAGATCAGCAGGTTTAATAGATTAAGTCTCGTGGGTGAAAGATTTTATGCTTCGGATGATTTTCTGCATGTCATGATTGTTGCTAAAAATCTTTATAAACTATCAAACGGCGCATGGGACGGCACTATAATGCCCCTTGTTAATCTGTGGGGCTTTGGCGACAAGGAAAAAAAAGGGGATATTCCGAAAAAGAAAGAGATAGACAGGCTTTTACCTGAGATTTGTTTCGAGCATATTGAGATTCTTGAAAACAGATATCTTGTTAAAAGAAAGGTCCCAATATCTGTTGACCTTGCATCCATTGCAAAAGGGTATGCAGTTGATCAGATTGCAGATTTAATTAGAACAAACGGGATACAAAACTTTATCGTGGAGATCGGTGGCGAGGTATATGCTTCGGGCTTCAGACAAGACGGCAAGCCCTGGAAGGTCGGCATCAACAGACCTGATAAAGATGCCCCTTTTGATCAGGTACATAAGGTTGTGGCCTTACATAACAGAGCTCTTGCAACGAGCGGTGATTACAGAAATTTTCTTGAAATATACGGCAAGAGCTATTCACATATATTTGATCCGAAAACAGGTTATCCTGTTTCTAACCGTGTTGTAAGCGCTTCAGTTCTTGCGGACAAATGCGCATTTGCAGATGGTCTTGCAACTGCGCTTATGGTTATGGGCGCTGAAAAAGGGCTTCAGCTCGTCAATACTATAGATGGAGTTGAATGCCTGATAGTGGTGTGGGAGAAAGACGGATCATTGACGGATCATTGTTCACAGGGATTCAATTGGTCGGTTATTGTATTGACAACAAAATAATACTGCGATAATTTTTTCGTTTTAAAAATAGATAAAAAAGGCAATATTTTTCACCACAAAGCACGCAGAGATCACAGAGTCCGCCAAAGTACGGTGGCGGATTATAGAAAATCTCTGTGTGTTCTGTGGTAAAAGTTTTTTTGCATAAATTTAAAATATGACTAAAAAAGGAAGGATGTAAAAAGTGAACATTGTTGTATTGTTAAAGCAGGTGCCGTCGACAGAGTCGTTTGTAGAGATCGCCGATGACGGGGTGTCAATCAAGACCGATGATATTAAAATGGTCATCAATCCCTATGACGAATTTGCAGTAGAGGAGGGTATCCGGCTAAAGGAAGCCCACGGAGGCTCTGTTACAATCCTTTCCGTGGGGCGTGAAAAAACAACAGAGTCAATAAGAACCGCCCTGGCAATGGGAGCGGACAGCGGTGTGCTTATACAGGATCCTGCGATAGAAGGATGTGATAGCCTTGGCATAGCGCGTATTCTGGCTGCAGCTCTAAAGGAAATTCCATTTGACCTGATCATAGCCGGCCAGAGAGCTGTTGACGATGATGGTTTTCAGGTAGGTGTGGCGGTAGCCGAATATTTAAAGATTCCACATGTTTCGATGGTAATAAAGGAGGAAATCATAGACGGAAAAATCAGGTGTCACCGTACAGTCGAAGGAGGAACGGTAATACTTGAGGCTCCGTTGCCTGCCCTTTTTACCACGCAGCGCGGGTTGAACGAGCCTCGCTATGCTTCTCTTCCGGGCATCATGAAAGCAAAAAAGAAGCCCCTTGACATCAAAACCCTTGCAGATATCGGATTAGATGCTGAAAAGGCGGGTAAGCCGATGACGAGGATAATTGCAATGAAATATCCTCCGGAAAGGGAGGAGGGCATAATTATTGAGGGAGACTCCGCTCAAGCAAAGGCCGCAGCCCTTGTCAAGGTTTTGCACGAAAAGGCCAAGATCATTTAATGCCGATGCATAACAATGGATTTCAACCACTCAACCACTCGACCACTCGACCACTCGACCAGTTTTTATATGAGGAGAAAATTATGTCACAGCAATGTGTGCTCGCGATAGCAGAACAGTCGGACGCTGTTTTTCGAAAAATTACTTACGAAGTTTTAAGTGAGGGCAGGCGTATTGCCGACAGCCTTGGCTGCCCCCTTACAGCCGTTGTTCTGGGAGCAGGTGAAGATATCTCAAAAGATCTTGGGCAATATGGGGCGGACAGAATACTGGTAGCCGACAACCAGGCTCTTCGTGAATATGTAAATGATGCCTATACTAATGTGATTGCCGATATTATTGATAAAGAAAACCCTTGTGTTGTGATTTTAGGCGCATCAACCCAGGGAAAGGACCTGTCGCCGCGCATTGCGGCGCGAATAAATGCGCCTCTGGCCATGGATTGTGTGGCTGTTCGAGTTGAGAACAGCAATCTTGTGGTAACCCGCCCAATGTACGGCGGCAAAATTTTAGCCGAAGTGTCTCTTGATGGAAGTCCGCAGATAGCAGCGATTCGGCCAAATTCTATGAGTATTGCAAAGACCGCAGGGGCCGGATCAGTCGAAAAACTTGATGTGGATGTCGGAAAGACCGATCTCACCTTTATTGAAAAGAGGCTGGAAACCGGCAAGGTTGAGCTTACTGAAGCTGATGTGATTGTTTCAGGAGGCAGGGGCATGGGCGGCAGCGACTTTTCTATTATTGAAGAGCTTGCCGACCTGCTCAAAGGCGCTGTCGGCGCATCACGATCAGCGGTTGATGAGGGATGGCGCTCCCTTTCAGATCAGGTCGGACAGACCGGAAAGGTTGTTTCTCCAAACCTGTATATAGCCTGCGGGATATCCGGAGCCATCCAGCACCTTGCAGGCATGTCCTCATCCAGGGTTATTGTGGCGATAAACAAGGATCCGGATGCGCCGATATTTTCTAAGGCCGATTACGGAATCGTTGGCGATCTTTTTGAGATAGTGCCTTTAATTACAGATGAGGTAAAGAGATTAAAGTGAGCTAATGAAACTGCATTTAGTTAGTCTGGGCTGTGTACGAAATCTTGTTGACAGCGAAGTAATGTTGGGCCTGCTTGCAAAGGCCGGCTGGTCAACCACGCAGGATCCTGAAAAAGCCGATATAATAATTGTTAATACCTGCAGCTTTATCGAGCCCGCAATTAATGAATCGATTGACACCATACTTGGACTGGCAAAGCTTAAACAAAGAGATAACTGCAAGAAACTGATTGTTACCGGATGCCTTCCCGAACGTTTCAGAGAGGAGATAGTATCTGCTCTTCCGGAAGTTGATTTTTTCCTTGGCACAGGGGGTTTTGATAAGATTGTACACGCTGCTGCCGGCAGCTTAACCGATATTTCAAGATGTCTTTTGCCGGATCCGAACCTGGCGCCTCTTCAACCGCAGAATGTGCCAAGGATATATAGCTCTCCCCACATAGCCTATCTAAGAGTTGCTGAAGGATGCGATAAGTGCTGCACATATTGCATTATTCCCAAGCTTCGGGGAAAATACAGAAGCCGTTCATTTGAAGATATCATTGCCGAAGCCCGTTCTTTGATTCTGTCAGGTGTAAAGGAGTTGATACTGGTTGCTCAGGATTCAACATATTATGGCAAGGATTTGAGCCCATCCATTGATCTGTGCATGCTGATTAAGAGTATTGCAAACATATCACAGAATGTATGGATCAGAATTTTGTACGGGCATCCGGAAAGTATAACCGGGTCTTTTATAAAAACGGTTGCCATGCACAGCAATATATGCTCATATTTTGATATCCCGATTCAGCATGTAAGCCGATCTGTTCTAAAAAGGATGGGTCGTAAATATTCGCGTGACGACCTGTGCAGGCTTATAGAGAAAATACGATCACTTGACCCTGATGCAGCAATCAGGACTACCGTTATTGTGGGTTTTCCCGGAGAAACAGACAAAGACTTTCACCAGCTTTTAAAATTCATACAGGAAATACGTTTTGATCATCTTGGCGCTTTCATTTATTCAGATTCCAAAGACCTATTGTCTCACAGGCTTTCCGGACATGTTCCCAAAAAGGCCGCAAGGGAGCGGTATGATTTGCTCATGTCCAGCCAGGCAAAAATATCTTTGGAAAATAACCGTAAGCGTATCGGCAAGGTTGTAAAAGTTTTGGTGGAAGAAAAGCAGAAAAATAACATCTTTTCGGGTCGCAGCGCTTTTCAGGCTCCTGAGGTAGACGGCATTACATATATTAATGCCGACCGGTTGCAGGTGGGTTGCTTTGCCCACGCAAAAATTACGGATGTTCTTGAATACGACCTTATAGGAGAAGCTGTATGAACGACCTCAAAAACAGGATATTAGCTTCAGCAAAAGAGGACCTTGAGGATATTGAGATTGCCCTTAAGCAGAATTTAAATCCGTATCTTGATGTGGTTTCTCAGACAGCTAATCATATACTGTTTGCCGGCGGCAAGAGACTAAGGCCTTTGCTTATGGTGCTTTCCGCCAGGATATGCGGTTATAAAAGCAACTCCGACAAGACCTTTTCCATTATGTTTGAATATCTTCATGCTGCCACACTTTTGCATGACGATCTTGTGGATGAGGCAGCACTTCGCAGGGGCAAACCCGTAGCCCATTCAATATGGGGCAATTCAATAACGGTTCTTGTGGGCGATTTCCTTCTTGCGCGGGCTCTTTCGATTGCGGCTGATACAGGACACCTTAATGTTATCAAAATTATTTCTGAAATTACAGAAAATATGTCTCAGGGGGAGATCCACCAGCTTATAAGAAAGGGGCGACTGGATCTATCTGAAGAGGAGTATATGGAGATTATCCAGAACAAGACAGCTATCCTTTTTAAGGGCGCATGTCAGGTAAGCGCCATTATAGCAGATGCCTCGGAAAAAGAAGAAAAGGCATTATCAAACTATGGTTTTAACCTTGGGATTGCTTTCCAGATGATTGATGATCTTCTCGACTATACATCAAATGCCGGTATTCTTGGAAAGGAGGCAGGTGCAGACATAAAAGAGGGAAAATTAACCCTGCCACTCATATATGCATTAAAGCAGGCTGATTCAAAAGCTGGTTCAAAGGATCGGGCCATGATGGAGAAAATAATAAAAAATAAGGATTTTTCTGCTGACGAATTTGAGATCTTATTAGAATTGTTAAATAAATACAAGGGGCTGAAATATACTGAAGAGTTGGCGGCAAAACATATTGCCAGAGCAAAGCAGGCTCTTGTCGGAGTTTTTAAGCCTTCAGGAACAAGGGAAGCGCTTATAAATATCGCCGATTATGCGCTGGTCAGGAAATATTAAAAATGAGACTGTCAAAACAGATATTGCTGCTTGTTCTTTTTTTAGTGATGATGCTGCCAGGGGGCGTTCAGGCTGAAGAACAGTTACATACAAAAACTGTTTTGGTCATAGGAACAGGTAGAATATATTCTGATAATGTTGCTGTTGCGCGGAACCGGGCAATTTCCAACAGCCTGGTTTCAGCAATAGAAAATGTTGCAAAAGATTTTCTGCCGCTTGAGTCTCTAATTCAGAATTTTCAGGTTATAAATGAAATTTTATATAGTAATGCCAAAGAATTTGTTCAAGGATACAAGGTGCTGACAGAGGCGTTGTCCGGAAATATTTACAGGGTAATGGTTCAGGCAACTGTTTCGATTGATAAAGTTCAGCAGCAACTTTCAATCGCAGGGATTATGATAGGCAAAAAGTCTATGCCGCGGGTTCTCTTTTTCATTGCAGAGCAAAGCACTGAAGCTAATTTGCCCCAATACTGGTGGGGAGAAGGTATGCCTGCGGTTAAAAGCGCTGCGGAAAACAGCATGGCCGGCATAATGATGAAAAAAGGTTTTTTGATAGTTGATTATGAAAATTTGGCGCAAAATTTGAGAAATGAAGCTTTAGATTTAGAGCCTGAATTAGAGCATCAGGAAGCTGTTCAACTCGGAGTCCGAGTTAATGCGGATGTGGTAATAGTCGGCAAAGCTATTGCGAGTAAAGCGCCGAATATTATGGGCAAAAATATAAAGTCATTCAAGGGGGCTGTAACTGTACGGGCATTCAGGACAGACACCGGCAAAGAAATTGCCTCTGCCTCGCAAACAGCTCTCTCCGCCAATGTTGATGAGGTCGCAGGTGGCATGGCTGCCCTTTCAGATGCAGGAGCCCTTGCCGGCAAAGACCTTTCCTTGCAAATACTTGAGGAATGGCGGAAAGAAATAAAGAAGCTTGTTAATATTGAACTCGCTGTTGAGGGAACCGCTAATTTTGCAAACTTTGTACAGTTTCGCAAAACCTTAAATGATATATCGGGTGTAAATCGTGTTCAGCTTAAAGAGATGAGACTTGATGAATCTGTAATTTCCGTTGATTTTCAAGGAAATGCCAAGGAGCTTGCAGATGCTCTAATGCTTGAGGCCTTTGATTCGTTCGGCATTAATATATACGAAGTGTCACAAAACCGTTTAAGGATTGAACTTATACCATCACAATAGGATAATCAGCTAAGTTGAAACAAAAGAAAAATGCAATCAACATTCCCAATATTTTAACCGTCATCAGGATATTGCTTATACCCCTTTTTGTTATTTTCCTGCTGAAAGGTATGCTTCACTTTGCACTCTTAGTATTTACTATTGCAGCAATAAGCGACGCTCTTGACGGACTTTTTGCAAGGTATTTAGACCAGCGGACGTTATTGGGCGCTTATCTTGATCCCCTGGCAGACAAGCTGCTTTTGTCCAGCGCTTTCATTATTCTGGCTGTTATTAAAATCGTTCCCGGATGGGTTGCCGTTATTGTAATAAGCCGCGATGTTTTGATATTGCTTGGCGTTGCTATTTTTGCCCTGGCAAATATAAATATTGAAATTAGACCAAGGATAATCAGTAAATGCACAACTGTTTGCCAGATCTTGACCATTTTTTTTCTGTTGCTTGACCCAAAAATTCCAGGAGCTGATATGATTAAATGGATTTTATGCTGGCTTACCGCAGGGATAACCATAGTATCCGGTCTTCATTACACTTACATAGGCATGAACTTGATTCAGAATGCTTCCGATAATAACCGGAGAAATACATAAAGAATTGTTAATTTTAAAGGAGCATTTTTTCAAAGGTCTCACCTTGACAGGATAATTAATAGGTGATATCGGCTACTTCTAAAATATAGGCACGTAGCTCAGGGGGAGAGCGCTACCCTGACACGGTAGAAGTCGTTGGTTCAAATCCAATCGTGCCTACCATTGATTTCAAGGGGTTAAGTCATTCGACTTAACCCCTTCGTGGCCATTTTGGCAAACCAAACGCTCGGCACATCTGCCAACCAGTAAAGCAAATACCCAATACTTATACTGAGAAAAATGGCACTTACCGTTTTAGACACTTCAGCTACCTTGGTTGCCAAATCTAAAAAAAGAAGGCCGGTGGAGATGCCAATAGCTGCGAATAGAAAAACAACACCGCGAGCAATAGAGTTCATGCTTATGGCAGTGATAGGACGTTCCATACCTTCAAATTGGATGGCTGACTTTTGCAAAATGTGTTTTGTAATTTTCCCAATAAGGAAGGCAATAAGAATAATTCCGAATAACGCAAAAATGTGTCATAATTTATTCCCAATGATTTCAAATTCAACTACGGTTTGTAAAATATTCATGACAACCTCCTGAATCCCGGGCACTGTAAAAATGGTATTTCTTATTTTTCTCGACCTGGCGTCGGACTTTTGTCCCAGTCGTAATTGTATTGCGTCGTCATATTAAAATTTTTATAGAGTTGGAATCGCAATCCTGTCCGGCTGAGGATAAACATGTCATTTTTCGACGTTCAATCCCACTTACTATTATATGATGCAGGACGCAAGGGGCATCTATACGGGCTTTTCTTGGCAACAGCACAAAAACAACGAAGGCATGAGAAACTTATAATCTGAAGAACGTCCCATAGGCCAACATACCAGTAAACTGCGTCATCGGCATAGGTTGGTCGATTACGCTTGATCTCCCGACTGATGGTCGAGTGGTGACGATTAAGACGCCGGCTGATCTCACGGAGACTTAGACCATAGAGAACTAAATAAGAAATGACATATCGCTCTTCAGATGATAAATGTGTATAGGACATGATGGACTCCTTCTGGTTGTGGGGTTGGTGGTTCTTCCTCACATTACCAGATCGCCTGTCATGTCCGCCATTTATTTATATGGTGCACTTTGAAGTTGAATTCACCCCGCAGACCCACCAGACTCCGGTTTGTTTGGGCAACAACCTATTTTAATATTTGATCTGCTTGTATAATATTTGGCTACTTTTTGCCACCGCCGCCTTTGCCGCTGCCCTTACCACTACTACCGCCACCGCCTTTACCGCTGCCTTTCGAGGAATTGGGGCCGCTTTTACCTGTTACGCTCTTTCCGCCTACTGCAGCGCTTCTTCCACCATAGCCTTTAGCTGCATGACCAAGACCCATGCTCTTGCTGCCGGATTTATTGCCTGTATTGACGCCGTGTCCTTTGGCCAAGCCGGTTTTTGTATCGCGTGCTGTGGCCTCACCAATTTCGGGTTTTCCGAACTTCCCTTTTCCTTGCTTGTCGGATTTAGCACCCATGGAGGCCTCCCGGGAGCGGATCGTCTTTCCTTTGGTATGGCCAAGGCCCAGCACACCGGGATGAATGCCTAATTGATGGGCAATTTGGCCCCAGCCCATGCCTTCATCACGCATTGCGCTGATATCATCCGCGGTAACGCCTGCGGTTTCAGCCATGACTGCTTCAGCATGCTCTTCTGCAACATCTAATGCTGCTTGTGCCTCTGCTATGTCTTCTTGGTTCTCAGCATCTGCCAGATCCTGTTTAGCCTTGGTTACGGCATCAAGCGCAGCCTCTGCTTCCGGGTTGGGCTGTGCTGCCAAGGCTTCGGCAAGATTGGCCGCGTGTTGTGCCTGAGCCGGATTGCTAAAGTTCGAAGCTTCCTGGTCAGTGTCGGTATCGTCTGTCGATCCTTCGTCACCAGTAGCTGTTTCCCCTGTTTCCGCTTCTGCAGCAACCTCTTGGGCAGTTGCCGGAACAGGGATCATGTACAAGGCAAACGCCATAACCACTGCCATTACAACGATAAAAATGGATGTTTTTTTGAACAATTGCTTTTTCATATTCGTACTCCTTTTGTTAAAGCTATGTCCTCTTTTTGTCCGATGAACAGGACAGATTCTTCCTGTGTATATGTTTTGCCAGAAACGCTCACTACTTCCGGCACGCCGAACCAGCTTATTTTCAAACGACGAGGTGCAACATCGGGAAATGTTGTGACAAGAAAGCGTTTTAGACTTTTAACCCGGATCTTTGCCAAAACAGGGTTATCTTTTACATATACCACCAGGTGCAGTGAAAGCCTCGGGCTATTTATTAATATTTGGCCTATACGCTCCAGCGACTCGCAACTTTGTTCTGTTAGCTCCCCAGAAGGACCAAAGGCTATTTGCCGAAGAACTACCTTGCGAAACCCCAGTTGATGAGCCCTATAGCTGAAATCCCCCGATGTATTGAGGTGTTCTACTGCCCTCTGCGCCCACTTTCCCGTTATCTTCAAAGAAAGATATTTCTTCCAGGCAGATGCCTCTTCATCAGCCTTTCCAAGCTGTCCCAGGACCAATCCCCGGCCATATAAGGCTTCGAGAAAGCCGGGGTCAATTTCCAAAACCCTGTCATATTGCTGTAAGGCCTCATTATATAGGTTCATGTCCATGAAGTTGTGGCCAAGATAGAGAAGTGCAGACAGGCAATTCGGATCAAGCTCGATAGCCTGCATATAACTTTGCTTCTCCAGGTCGTGTTCCATCATCGCATAATGGCCAACCCCGCGCCAAAAGAAGTATTCAGCCTTGTTAGGCAGAAGTTTCGTTGCCTGTTTTAAGTAATAAATGGCTTGTTCCGGCCTGTCTGCGATCAACAGGCTCCGACCCAAATAGTAATTTGCTGCCGGATCTTTGCTTGTGAGGCTTAACGAAACCGATCTGCTGTGCATGTCTTTAATGGGGTGCGGTATTCTGTCTTTTCCTGCCCAAAAGCCCAAGAAAAAGGCAAGGAACAAGCATAGAGTTGCTGCTGATAGTTGCATCGGGGAAAAGCTAATAGCATGACGGGTGGTCGCAAAGTTGTACAGCCGTCTCCATAAAGGCTGGTTCTTAGGACGAATGCGCCTAAGAACAGAGGAAGCAAGTCCGGAAGGAGGTTCAACAAAGGGAAGCTCCCTAAGCATACCGGCCAGCTTTTCGAACTCTTTCTCATTCGGTACCTTTGAAGAGTCATCATATATAGATTGTTTTTTCTCACTCATGTTTGTTTCCCAAAAGCAACTTGCGTAGTTTTTCTAGGCCCCGGTGGACACGCATTTTTGCCCCGCTAACAGAAAGCTTGAAAATTTCTGCGATCTCTTTCATGGAAAGCTCCTCACGGTAACGGAGTATTATCGCTTCTCTGTATTCCAGCGGCATGCTGCCCAAGGCTTGCAGCAAGGCCTCCATATTATGCTTTAAGTCCAGAAGTTCGTCACTCTCTACTGCTTGGTCATTGCGGGCAAGCTCAGTAAATAGTAAATCCTTTTTTTCAGTGGCTATCCTGTTTTTGCGGGCCCAGTCTCTGACCAAATTGATCCCGATAGCGTACAGCCATGAAAAAAATCTTCCTTCTGGCCGGAACCTTTCCAGTCTCTCGTATGCCTTGAGAAACGTCTCCTGGGTCAGGTCCGCAGCCTCTTCTTTTAGCCTTGTCTGGCGATACATAAGATTGTATATAGATTTCTGATACTTACTAACAAGAGAGCCGTACGCATCAACATCACCACTCAAAACTTTTTGGATAACCATGTAGTCCTCGGATTGACTCATGAATCAGGTATCCCTTTTATCTCCTACCCGCTGCTTTTTCGATTACATATATATACGTTTGAAAACCGATTTAGTCACACCAGATTGTAAAAAATATAGTATTTACTCCAAAACAATCATCGTGTTGCAAAAAAATTGATGGACTCTTCAAGTTTAAAGGTCTTTTTGTTTACAGTAATTTTCTCAGGCACGTCGAACCAGCTTACCATGATTCGGTTCGGACTAATCTTGGAGAAATGTTTCAGCAGGTACTTTTTGATGCTTTTGGCCCTTGACTCGGCAAGAGGCTTGTTGTTTTTTTGATAGGCAACAATCTGAAGAGTGATCTTCTTGGCATTGGTCAAAATCGAACCTAAAAGATCAAGTGAGGGGCGGGAGCCCTTCCAGACTTTTGCTGTGAAGGGTTCAAACTGGATCGTTTCCAGAGTCACGGTACGGCTACCGATGATGTAATTCCTGTATTCGAAATCCCCCAGTACATTAAGATGGTTTACAGCACGGCGGGCCATGGAGCCTGATGGATAGGAAGCAAGATATTCCTTCCAGGCCTTTTTTTCCTCAGGCGTTCTGTCGAATTTTTTCATTATCAGGCCACGGTTGTAAAGAGCCGATGGGTTTGCAGGCCTTAATTTGAGAACCTTTTCATAGCTTTTAAGCGCTGCCTGGTATTCACCACTTTCAAGTTGGTTATGGCCCAGATATGTCAATGCCTGGGTATGCTTTTTTTTAATGGACAGCGCTGTCTGGTAGCTTTTGCGTTCAAGATGCGGTTGCTTGGAAACTCCATAGGCAACACCAAGCCAAAAGTTGTAATCGGCGTTTTGCATGCCCAGTTTTGTTGCACTTTTAAAGTATTTGACAGCTTCCTGATAATGACCATCGGCAAGTAAAAATCGACCCAAATAGTAATTTGTAGAAGCGTTGTAAGGATTGTCACGCAAGTCCTTTTTGAATGTCTCGATGCCCTTTTCGTATTTCTTCATATCCAAGTAGAATTCGCCTATAACCATTTGCTTAGCACCGCACCCAATGAGCAACGCAAAAAAAATCGGTATTAGAAGCAGAATTTTCAAACGCATGTATATATCCTTTTAGTGATAAGAATTCCCTTTTCGAGAGAGGGGATTAGGGTCGCATCTTAATTATTAATTATTTAAGATAGTTGGATAAGAATAATTAATAATTAAGATGCGACCCTACGTATTACTTATCACCATGAAACATTTCCTGCAACACATCAGCGATTTGGTCCTAATCAGCAAGCCCTGCGCACACTCTACACGAACGGCCCCTTATACTTTCGCGTCAAGAACGCTCGGAACGAACGTCCCCTATCTCGTCCCGATTAAATCACGCTGGAGGCTGCGCAGATCATATCTTTGCAGCGAGATAGAGCGGATAGTTCTGAATAACCTGGTTCCTGATCCTGCTCAGCGGTTTTCCGGATATCTTGACGGCCCTTTTCGGTGAATACTTCAAGATATACTGCCGCAGGCTTTTTGCATGTGTTCGGGTCCCGGATTTAACCTCTACCGGTACAAGGGCATCGTCAATAACCCTTATGAACTCAATTTCAGAAGTCCCCTCCGTCCATGAGTACAGCCTTGAAACACCTGAAGCAGCAAATTCCTGGGCAACGAAATTCTCTGCGAGATACCCTTTTGCAATGCCGTAATCTTGCGAGTGGATGAGGCTAACCGGTAGATCCAGCATACACCCGAGGAGACCAATATCAAATAAAAACAGCTTGAACATATTTTCTCTGCAAAAGGATTCCAGGGGTATCTCAGCCCTTTTACATACCTTAACTTTTAGAATTAGCCCGGACTTTTCCAGCCAGGCAATGGGACCCTGCAGTTCCGCATAACCTTTTTTCCTGGGGATTACCCCTTTAAATCTGTATTTTTTGACTGACCCGTCAATATTTGCAGAAAGCTGCACAGGTACATTCTCGAATACGGACACAATATGTATTGAATTGATCTTGCCTGAATGCTTCGCAAAGTCGTTATTGTAGCTCTCAACCAGCTTTTCCTGAACATCCCTTGTCCTTTTCATTGCTTCAAAAAGATCATCCCTATAAGTCAAATAGGTTGAAACAACCTGCGGCATTCCGCCTGTAACATAATATTCCCGCAACCGATTCCACAGCCTTTGGTGGGCTATTTTTGAGAAGGAATCAACCTTGTCTGAATCCCGGTACAACTCCAATGAGACCTCATCATTCAATGCCATGAGAAATTCTTCAAAATTCAACGGGTATAGTTTCAGGAAATCGACCTTACCCACAGGGAAAGATCCTGAAGACAACTTAACCCCGATCAGTGAACCGGCGCAGCAAAGCGCAAGTTGAGGCATCTTTTCGCAAAAATATTTTAAGGATGTCAGGGCTCCGGGGCATTCCTGGATTTCATCAAATATGACAAGATCTTTGGCAATATCAATCCTTTTGCCGGAATAGATGGATAACTCAGCTAATATTCTTTCCGGGTTCAAATCGGCTTCAAATGCCGTTGATAGCTTTTTATCCTTCTCAAAATTGAAGGTATGGCAATCGGAAAACTCGTTTTCCCCGAAGGCTTGAAGAATATAGCTCTTCCCAACCTGACGTGTTCCTTTCAGAATGAGGGGAGAGCGTGCGACAGCATCTTTCCATTCAAGTAGCTTTGCATAGATTATCCGCTTCATAAGAGCATTATATTGGAGCATTTATTTTTGTCAACAAGTTTTTCGCAAATTATAGATATATTCATACTACTTTCTCATATATTTCCGACTTTTCTGTACCATGTCGCAGTACTATTTGACAAGCTCGTAGTTCGATTGTCGAGCAGACCCCTTCACTAAATTCAACTCAATTAAATTGGTTAAATCCCGTTGCAACGTGCGCCTTGTCACTTCTGGACAAATTTCTTCCAGCTCTGAGATATGCATCAGATCTTTTTTCATCAGCAAGTCCAGAGTCTTGCCCTGCCGTTTGTTAAGGCCGTGCTTCTGCACCAGCACATCCCGGTGGATGACCTGTTCACCACGTTGCTTGACCTCAATCATTTGGGTTTCGAGACCTGTAATAAAGTAATCAAGCCAAACGGTCAGATCCATGCTATTATCCCGAACACTCTGGATTGATTTGTAAAATGCGGGTTGATTCCGGTCATAGTATTCACTGATGGTAAACAGGCGTTTGAAGTCGTATCCGGCTTTATAAAGACAAAGCGTTGAGAGCAGCCGTGAAGCTCTTCCGTTACCATCCAGAAAGGGGTGGATGTGAACCAACTGGAACTGGACAATTCCGCTTACCAACACCGGATGGATATTCAGCTCTGAATTCAGCCAGTTGACCATTTCTGACATCATAATTGGCACCTCAATGGCAGATGGTGGTGTGTAGATAACTTCGCCGGTGACAAAGTTTGCCACATAATTCTGAATGCGCCGGTATTCTCCTGGCGCAGCTTTTTCGCCACGAACACCTTCCACCAGTTTTCGATGGATTTCCCGTATCATGCCTTCCGTAATGGGATCACCGCTATCCAGGCATTCGGATACAAACTCAAATGCAACATAACGCCCTTTAGTTTTCCAGTTTTTCGCTCAGGCTCGATAAGTCAATGGGGTCAGTCAATGGGGTCAAATCTGCCTTTGACCCTTAAGGGTAAACGAGAGGAGTAAAATGTTGGTTTGGGCTTATCTCCAAAAAGTTTCAAGACTAAAAAATGTAGCTGAAAAATTAAAAATCAGGTATGGAAAAAACAAAACAATATCAGTAAGGGTCAAAGGCAGACTTGACCCCATTTCATTTAAAACAATATCAGTAAGGGTCAAAGGCAGACTTGACCCCATTTCACAGCCGTCGCAACTGCTATGGCGGGGTCGGCAAAGCGTTCAGCCCTAAAAGAGAGTAGTACTTCTTTTATTTCATTTGCTTCTATTTGTTTTCTTATTAACCGTTTTCTATAACGGCACAGGAAAAGTGTTTGCAAATTATCTTTTACTATTATTGCTGACAAATAATTTTCTTGAAATGTTTGCAGTATTAAGGCATAATACTAAAAATAAATTCTCTTCATCATGTTTCATCAAAAAAACGCCATCCTAATTGCGCCTAACTTTGCATCTTACTGCGGGGTTCGAATTAATCAGCGGCGCGGCTTTTTGCATCCGCTGAATTTACTGGTTGGGCTCCGTTTCAATTACTCCTTGGATTACAGCATTGCAGCGATGTCACTTAGTGACTGCTTGAAGTAATCTGCCCAAGGCTCGGAAAAGTCAAGCGTAGCGGCAATCGTGGATTGAAGTCGGCCGCGCAGCCTGTTGTCGTCGTAGGGGTCCCCGGCCATAATGCGGTCAATATCATCTGCCAGAATTGAGGCAAACCACTTCCCCTTGAAGACCCTATGGTGTTCTCCCCTTGTGAAGTAGAAATCCACCTTGGTAGTGTAAGACCCGAGTCTATTTCGCAATTCAGCCACGGGAATACGTTCGCGTCGGGCAATGTCGCGGGTAAGGGAACGGAGTGCAGTGGGATCTGTTGGCCCGCAGAGCCGTGTTTGCACCCGTGACAGAACCCTGTAGTTCGCTTCACCTGAAATCCCATCTTTGACCATTTGCAGGCACAGTGCGACCCAGTCTCTCCAAAGCGCGGCAACATGACTGCACCACTGTGAAGCGTCACATAGATCGGCTTCTAATCTGCGAGGATCGACTGATGCTGCCGCTGCGCTCCCTTTCGTGAGATCACCGTGCTCAAACACATAGTTCTGAACGTCGTAGTGCTGAGTATACACAACATGGCGAGAACGCTTCTTTCTTCTCTGAAGGTCGTCCACATCCTTGTCGAGGAAGAAGATGCAAGCCGTCTTCTGTCCTCCGAGGTCTGTTATCAGGGAACTGCGTCCTCGAAGGTACACAAAAAATGTGAGCAGTGCTTGTTTCCCACCGCTACTCCCGGGGAGCTGACGTGCCGTCGCGATCTCATAAGTAACTTGGGAACCAAGTGCTTCGGAGCAGGCCTCGGCAAAGAAGTACGGATCGCACTGTTTGCCCTCAACGAAGACATAGAGTTGTGTTGCCGACATCTGCATTAGGCGCAAGTGCCCGGCGTATGAATGACGGAGACGATTCATTGTTTACATCCACCTCAAATACGTAAGATCTTCTCATCCGGCAGATCGGCCAGCACCTCAGGCGAATGAGTGGCAAAAATAAACTGTGCCGTCTGGTTCAACGCTCGGAGTGAATGTATTAGTTCCTTCTGCCAATCAACATGCATGGAAATCTCGGGCTCGTCAACTATCAAGGAACTCTCACCGACAAGAAGGGCCTCTACAAGTATTCGCAAGAGGTGCTTCTCTCCAGACGAAAGTGATTCCAGGCCAATCTTCTCTCCTGAATGGCTCGTCACCTGAATTGATTCATCAGTAAAACGAACCTCCTTGTTTGCCATGAACAGGCGCGTGATAAGCTCTTGAAGAGTATCACGGGATGTCATGGCGGCTTTGATCTTATCCTCGACGGAATCGATATCCTGTACGACATCCTGCAGTGTTGCGTCTGATTCGTACCGTTTCTCGAAGACCGCCTGTTTGCCGAGAATTGATGCAGAGCCCTGTCTCTTGAGGAAAGAATGAACGCGTTTGTACGCCGTTGCGCTGGTCAGCTTGCTCTTGCGTCTGTTGCTTGCGCTCTGGGGTGACAGCACAGCCCGAAGGATGCTAGCTAAACCTTGTTCTTGAGCCGTGCGGACCGCACCGAGCACCTCCGCCGAATAACGGTTCCACAGGTGTTCGACTGATCTCGCGAAGACAGCATCCAGTTCCTCCTCGGTCAGCCATGGTCGATGGCTTGCAGTCCTTTCTGTGTACGGCAGAAACGGACCATCGCTGACGTGCAGTCGTGATGTGGGAAGATACTGGTGTGCCCAGCGCGTTGTGGCTGCTTCCTTTGGTGAAGTTGGGGTGCAGTGCCACTGCATGCTGTCTTCATGAGTTGGCTCCTCGATCAGCACGATCTCTTTTTGGATGCGGACCTCACGATGAATTACACTCCGCCGCCTACTTCGGCTTTTCTGACTGCTCCCGTGCTTCTCAATGGAACGGGTGAAGACTTTATTCCAATTGAGTGAGTAAATCTCGACTTCTGCCGCCGTGAAGGGGACATCCTCAAGGATGTCCGTCTCGTTTGCCATGGCTGCATGCAGAATCTTGAGAAGCGAAGTCTTGCCGCTACCGTTCAGCCCAAAGAAGATGTTAGTATCTCGATTGAGCTTGGCTCGCAACGGTTCAGTGCGTCCAGCCAAGCCGGTGACGCTGAAAGATACAATGTGTGACATTAGCGTTCCCTCTCTTAGTATTTATCGCATTGTTTATGCGCGGTGCGTTATCATTTCATTTGAGCCCAACGCCGAAGTCACATGCTGGTGTGTAGCGCAGCGAAACACCAGTCAGGTGGACTGACATGTTCGACCTTCATCTTTATTTATAGGGTTAGAGCAGTTCCAATGAGATTTAAACATGTCTATTAGCTCTTTCCCAAATTCTGAATTTGCATTTATAACGCTAAAAGGGGCCTTGGTAAGTTTTTTCGCTCTCCCTGATTCATCCATAGATACAGGTGAATAAAGTACAGCATCATCAACAATCATACAAACCATCGTTCTTGATACATCATACATTCGAAAGTGATTTTCCACGGTAATATTTGTCATATTAAGAACATCCATGGCAGATTTAATGCATCCCTCAAGTTGGGTCTTCAAATCGTCATCTTGATGTGCTGTCCGGAGCACATGTTCCGGCGCATTTGGATCAAGACAGAGCAACTTAAAATCGAATCCTTCTTCAACTCTTTTTTTTAAACCGTTAAAAAATTCAATATGTTCCTTGTCAAAAAATTTACGATTCTTCCTTCCAAAAATATAAAGCCGATCTTTTGCGACTTCTGTCAACGTTGAATAAAGACCGTGACTTTCAAATCCGCTAGAAAAGAAAGCTTGGCTTCCCATTATCGGTTCAGGCAATCCATATCTTGCGAATGCCCTTATAACTCTTGATACTTTTGCTCTTGAACCGGGAATCTCAATTTTAGTTATTTCACTAATTTTTTCTTCTAACTCCGGCCAATTCATCTCAAATGCATCTTTAAGTATTTTTTCTTCAATTTTTAAATCTTTGATCTCAGAATTTAAGGCTTTGATTAATTTGAAGAAATCTTTTTTATCAAATATGGTGGCTTGAAATTGCGTTAATGGGCCACTAAGTTCAGATGGCGACATACCTAATAGTAATGGGCAAACTTTTGCATCTCCCAGACTTTTTGACAACGCCCCGGCTTCGAAAAGCAACCACGAAGCTTTATAATTTTCTGGAGTAACACAAATAATGCCTATCTTGTGAGACAACAACTTTTTCCCTATTTCTTGGGACCAGCGTTTTCCTTTTTCAATATCAAAGTCAGACATCCATGGTTTTGATATTTGAATTACTTTTCGAAGCCACTGTGAAAGGAATTCTGCTATCGCACGACTTCTTTCCCCTGACCAGCTTATAAAAATATTCAACATGACGTGTAGTCCTCAATTATTATTGTGTAGTCGAACAGTTAGGATAGGTGGAAAATTATCCATGTATTGCCTATATATCATGGACAATATTCCATCTATTGTAATAATGATATGTAAAATATGGAAAAAATCCTATTGACTTTTCCATATATTGCATAATAGCGTTGATAGCATGGAAAATTCAAAAAAATTCCGACCGGACACTAAACTCCGGCTCATGGATCAGGTTCGACAGGTCCTGCGGTATCACCACTACGCCTATCGCACCGAACAAACCTATTGCGATTGGATCATGCGCTACATCCGGCACCATGGGGGTAAGACCCATCCCCGGAATATGGGTAAGAAGGAGATTGAAGCCTTCCTATCCCATTTGGCGGTTCAACAAAAGGTCGCCGCCTCCACCCAGCGTCAGGCCCTCAACGCCATTGTTTTCCTTTACAAAAAAGTGCTCGATATCCCTGTTGATGAAAAACTCGAGCCTGCCCGTGCCAAAAAGTACTCACGCCCTCCGGTCGTCATGGCGCAAAGCGAGGTTGCCAATGTCTTGGGACATATGCAGGGCCTCCATCTCCTCATGGCAAAGCTCCTCTATGGCAGCGGCCTTCGGTTAATGGAATGTGTCCGCTTGCGCGTCCGCGACCTTGATTTTGAACGTAAGCTAATTTACGTTCGAGCCGCCAAAGGCGGTAAAGACCGCACCACCCTCTTCCCGGAATCTCTTCATCCCCTCATGAAAAGTCAGGTTGAAGCGGTTGAAAAACTTCACCAAGAAGACTTAGCACATGGATATGGGGAGGTTTATCTCCCGGGTGCCATTGCCCGCAAATACCGCAATGCTGCTAAATCCTTCGGCTGGCAATATGTGTTCCCCTCAAAAACACGCAGCACAGACCCACGCTCAGGTAAAACCCGACGTCATCATGTGCTTGAATCCGGGCTCCAAAAAGCGGTAAAGGCCGCCGTAGGAAAGGCGGGACTTACAAAACCTGTTGGCTGTCATACTTTTCGGCATTGTTTTGCCACCCACTTGCTTGAAAATGGGATTAACATTCGGGTCGTTCAGGAATTGATGGGTCATGCCGATGTGAAGACTACAGAGATCTATACTCACGTAATGGAAAAGGACATTTCCGTCGTCCGAAGCCCCCTGGATAGGCTTGAGTAAATCTGCTCTCTCAACAATGCCCGGATGTGTCTGTTCATTAATCACACTATTAGCCTATATTTTATAATTCATCGCCAGGAATTGGTTTACGTTTGCGATCAGACGTTGCTTTTTATAGGAACTATAGAGAAATTCCCCTTGTGAGTCAAGGCAAAAGAAAGTCATCTTGACCAGCGCACTTATCCGGTGGGACCAGGGGACGAGGGATCAGTGGGACTGCTATTATGATTTTTTTGCGATTAGCAGGGTTCTTCCAACTGTTCCTAAAATACGCTTTTCCTGCATTCTCTGTACCTGGTTTCCGCTCAGGCGTTCAGAGGACAGGGGGCATTCTATTCGATGGGTTGTTTCTCATCCTGTTTTAGATAGAAGCCTGTGGTAGTCAAATATTGTGATTGAATTATCGGGTTTCTCTTTTGAAGCGGGTGTGGATTCAAAAAATCACGCCAGTCAGCATTCAAGAAGGCCATGCTGCTGCCGCCGGGTTTTGGGTTGAGGATAAGATCGCCGGGTTTTGTGAAGAAGAACAGTGTGTGCGCAACGAGCTGAGCCGGTATCCTCCCTGGCCAGTCGTCTCCGAATCGCTCGTTACCCCAGTGAAATACGCTTCACTGTCATTGGCATGAATTTCACGGGGTAAACATTCGTTAAAATTCCACTGATCCCATGTGCGAAGTCCCCAACCAAGCTCTTTGAATTTTTCCTGATCCGTCTTTCCTTCTAATCGCAACGCCCAGACAAGCGCAAGATCCATGTGGTATTGAAAGATTTCGCGCTCGGCTCAAAATGAAAGGAAAATGGGGTCACATTCCTACAGCAATTGTATCCTTATTCGCCCTGCGCCTTCCAGCATCTTCTGGATTCCGTGTCAAGCACGGAATGACAAAACATGTTATCCTTTGATACCCCGTAACTTGCTGCGGGAGACTTCAAATGAGTGATCTTTTTGTTCATTTAATCTCCCAGACATCACGGCGCTTTCTTTCCGATATTTGGCTCATTTCTCTTGCCACATTTTGCAACCGCAAAAGGATTGAAATCTTTTTTTCAAACGGAAGCCTTGCCAATTCCCGGCGTCTTTTATTTTTTGCCAAACTCATTCTCTCTAAGTCTATGGTGTCAAATCTTGAATTGTGAATTACACTCTTCTTTATTCACTATTCAAGATTTGACACTTATGTTGCGAGTCTCTATAACCTATTGAAATAACATAATTTAAGGTCAAAATTGTAGCAATTTCATATTTCTTTATATAACAGCGGGTTACGCCCGCCAATAGATGTTTCCGAAA
>JAPVVG010000131.1 GCA_028571455.1 Desulfobacteraceae bacterium
GGACATCCCTGACAAAATTTAAAAAACCTTTGAAACCAACATAAGCGCCCAATTGAGGAAGCAATGTGCCGATACCGAATTTATGACAGAGAGACTGTTCTTTGATACCGGCTACGAATACATCGGGCCTTAGTTTACAGAATAAGTCTTCTAAATTCTGTTCTGAAGGGTCATCTACAATATGTATATCTACGTTAGCCATTTGCCGAATATCTCTATAGTTAACAGCATTGCCAAATCGTGAACCTACAAAAACCACCTCCATATCTAAGGCCTCAAATGTCTTTACCAAATCCGCTATACGAGCGGCGCCGAGAAAAACGGCTGCCTTTTTTCCTTTAAGCGCGGGCAAAAATTGAGTAAGCTGAGATTTTATGGCTTTGTATTCCTCATCAATGACCGCTTCCGCCTTTTTTTTCAGACTAAAGTATTGACCAATTCTACGCAGGCTATCTATGCTTTGAGAGAGACTAAGAAAAGAAACTTTTAAATAAGGAACTCCATATCTTTCCTGCATAGTTTCAGCAAAAAATTGCCCGGTGTTCTGACAGATAATAAGATTAAGTTTGACATAATGGGCAGTGATAATCCTTTCGTAGGATGCATCACCAGTAAATACACAATGGACATTTATCCCCATTTTGGAAAGAAGTGATTTTATAATTTTTGTTTCATTAACATTGTACTGTCCGATAATATTTACATCATAAGAACCCATGCATCTTTGTCTTTGCCCGATAAACCGATTCAGCAGGCATTCATAGGCAATTTTGTGGCCGGCAGCTTCACTTTGACCTTTAAAACCAGGACAATCAACCAGGACAATGGGGCAGCCCAGCTCTTTTTCCATTTTATTGCAAATGCCTTCCATGTCATCACCGATGATTGCCGAGCTGCAGGTATTATAAACGAACATATATTTTGCATCAGGTACAAGGATCTTTGCCTCTTTAAGCGTTCTTGCGAGCCTTTCCTGTCCACCGAAGATAATATCTTTCTCTCTCAGGTCCGTGGAAAATATACGATAGGCTGTGCCTCTCACAATGATGCCGTTATAGGCGCAGCCCACCGGCCCGTGTACTACATGGATCGCATCTTTCAAAGGCGCAAGCATCCATCTGGCGCCCGCATAGGCACAGCTTCGCTGGGTGATCTTCCCAGGAGCGGAAGGCTGACGGCCGGAGGAAAAGGAGCTTTTTTTATTGCTGCAAGCGGTCATCGGGGAATTTGCTCTCCAGTAAGGTGTTCACTATCAAATCAAGCAGGTATTCACCTCCGCGATAGCCCACAGTCGCCCGGCGCTGGCAACCCACCCTGTCATATATGGGAAATCCGATACGCACGAGCGGCACCTTTGCCTCTTTTGAGATATTTGCAGCCTTGGAGTTACTCAGGATCAGATCGATCTTCTCCTTTTTGATATAATCCTCCCATTCAAACATATCGCCTCCGTTCAAGATGACCGGTTTATAACTATACTCATAGGCCGCCGCCCATACATCCTCTACAAATTGTTTGCTCTCTGTCCCGCTTCCGACAATCGCCGGCTCCATCCCCAGTTCACAGACAAACCTCGTGATGGCAGCGGCTATATCAGGGTCGCCATATACAGCCACCCGCCTTCCCATGGTATAATGAAAGGTGTCTGCCATTGCGTCAATAAGGATACCACGCTCGTCCTTTATCTCCTCCGCAACCGGCTTCCCCGTTCTCTCCGCAAGATTTTTTATAAAAAAATCAGTATTATGTATGCCCATGGGCATGGGGCCGATCATAGCCGGTACCTTGAACCGCTTTTCAAGATATTTTGCCCCCGCGCCCCCCGCATCAGGACACAGGGCAAATGTAGCCAGAGAATTACCCATATTCACAATGTCATTTATTCTTGTGCCGCCTTTGGGATAATAGGGCATGGTCTGCGGGAGACGCAATGGGCAATCGAGGGTCCCGGATATATCGAAGAGAATAGCGCCTTCTATATCCATCAGTCTTAAGATATGTTTTATTTCCCTGATATCTCCGGGTGTAATCATGCCGGGGATGATATTTACTTTAGGTTCAGGGGCGCTCCTTTTGGCCAATGTTTTTAAAAACGCCGTGGCAGCGCGGTTATATCCCTCCACATGAGAGCCGGTAAAACTTGGAGTATGGATGATGACAAATTTAACCTCGTCTGTTATCTCCGGGCCGAATTCCTCTTCCAGTTTATCTATGGATTCATCGAGGTAGCCTTCCATATCGTCTCCAATTATCTCGCTCGCGCAGACGGTAATGACGGCAATAACCTCGGGATGATAGCGGATAATGAGATTGCGAATTCCATCAATGAAATTTTTACGTCCCCCGAATACGGCCGTATCTTCA
>JAPVVG010000132.1 GCA_028571455.1 Desulfobacteraceae bacterium
AATTTTTCGGGATTCCCCCATTCCTTCGGAACGAAATTTTTCTGCTATCTGACTGCGTTCCGCAATCATTCTGCCATAAACAGCTCTTCTAACATCTTCTACATAATTAATACGCTTGATCTTAACATCGACGAGTTCGATTCCGAACTTAGCCAGTTTGGGTTGAGCCTGTTTCAATATCCCTTCTGTTATCTTTTCCCTGCCCGTAGTAATTGCGTATGTGTCACGCTCTTTTTTCTTTTCATCTTTTATGTTTGTTTCAAGCTCTTTCATTCTCCTGTTTGACTTGCGAACGGTTTCAATAAGCCTATAGGAGGTGATAAAGTTTCTTACTGCCGGATCGATGATATCATCAAGCCTTCCCAGAGCGCTTACAGTATTGTTTACGGTCTGGAAAAATTTAATGGGATCGACAATTTTCCACCTGGCAAATGTGTCAACCCATATATAGGTTTTTTCCAGGGTCGGTATCTGCCCCGGATCACCATCCCAGGCTAAAATGTTTTTTGGAAAAGAGTTGACCTGCTGGATAAAAGGGATCTTGAAGTAAAGCCCCGGGTCTGTTTTTGGATCGCCGACGACCTTCCCGAATTGAGTAACTATCACCTGCTTAGTTTCATCGACAGTATAAGCTGAGGCAAATGCAACAAGAAAAAGTGCAATTGCAGCGACAATTAAAATCATGCCTTTAGATTTCATTTTTGCGCTCCGTATTGTATTCCAAGATTAAGTAAGGGTAAAAGATTCTTTTGTTCAGAATCTATAATATATTTCTGACCAAGCTTTGGAAGCACCTCTTGTATCATTTCAAGATAAAGTCGCCTTTTAGTAACATCCTTTGCTTTAATGTATTCTTTATAAACGGCCGTAAACCTTGCGGAATCACCCTTGGCCCTGTTTATCCTGTCTAAAGCATAGCCTTCTGCCGCCTTGATGGTTCTTTCCGCCTCGCCTTTGGAGGCAGGTATGGCCTTGTTATAATCCTCTTTGGCTTTATAAATCATTTGTTCCTTTTCCTGGACCGCCTGGTTGACTTCGTTAAACGACGCCTGTACAGGCCCGGGAACGTTGGTCTTTTTCATTTCTATTGTTACAATATTAATGCCGGCCTCTGCTTTATCCATCTCTTTTTGCAGGATGTGCCTGGCCTCAATTGCAATTTCCTCCCGTTTTGAAATAACCTCGTTGATACTCCTGTCGCCCACTACAAGACGCATCGCTGCTTCCGACATATCTGTGAGCAGCTTGGGGACGCCTCGCACTTTGAACAGATAATTATAAGGATCCTTTATCCTGTACTGGACAATCCATGGAACCAGCCCCACATTAAGATCTCCGGTAAGCATAAGGGATACGTTGATATCAGTACCGCCCGTTGGGAAACGTTCTCTAATGTCTGTTCCTGGCGTGCGGAAGCCGAACTCCTGTTTATAAACACGTTTTATCTTTACCTTTGTTATTTTTTCAATTCCTGCAGGCAGCTTGAAATTAAGCCCTGGTTGGCTGGTGCGGATATATTTTCCAAACCGCTGGATAACCCCGACCTCATCCACTCCGATAGTATAAAACATCGAAGAGCCGAAAAACAGGGCAATTAGAATAACAATAATAATCGGGCCGCCGGGCAATTTGAACTTTTTAAATTTTTTAACAAGTTCATCCACACCCGGTGGCATTCCGCCTCCGCCCACACTCTGTTGCCGCTGCTTAAGTTTGTCCCAGTCCCAATTCATAGATTTAATATCCTGTAAATATTGATGAATTCGTAAAAAGTCAAATTCATCAGTGTTAGGTGTTAAGTGTTAGGTGTTAAGTTAAGGTAATTAGTTATTTTAGCCGACTTCACACTTCGTTGTCTTGATATTTTTATGTAATGTAAGTTACAAGTCATGCCAAGTCAAGCTAAAAGCAAAAAAAGTGTTGGCCTGACAAAACTCTTTTTCTTGACAATAAAACCTATCCCTTTATAATTTTTTCATTATGGCGGAAAAAAGAAAAAATATCAAAGAATTTGAACATATAGGCAGCGTTATTAATAAGGTACTGAAAACATGCCGGCATGAATCTGATGGAGAGCTAATTAAGGTTTGGAATTTGTGGAATAGTGCAGTGGGGGATGTTGTTGCGGAAAATACCAGGCCTGCCGCATTCAAAGGAAGGCTTCTTCTTGTGCATGTAACCAGTTCAACATGGATGCACCAGCTTCAATTTTTAAAAACAGATATTATAGCAAAGGTAAATGATGCTCTTGGCAAGGACATGATCGGAGAAATAAAATTCAAGATCGGCCCTTTAATCTAAAACAAGGGATTGAGGGATTGATGAAAACTTTAACCACGGATACTTTTTTTAATGGCCGCCTGCAGGTCAAACAGAATCGGTCCGGCTACCGTTTTTCTATTGATGCAGTTTTGTTGGCAGGCCATATCAGGTTGCGGCCGGGTGACAAGGTCCTTGATCTTGGAACAGGATGCGGAATTATTCCCTTGATTCTTGCGCATCACCATAAAAAAATAAAAGTTTATGGCGTTGAAATTCAAAAGGAGCTTGCTGATATTGCATCCGAAAATGTCAAAGAAAATCACATGGAAGATCGAATTACCATCTTCTGTCTTGATATGAAAGATCTAAAACAGAATATGATTTCAGGCCCGGCAGATCTGATTGTATGCAATCCTCCATACAGGAAGACTAAATCCGGCAGGATTAACCCGGATGAGCAACGGGCTGTTGCAAGGCACGAAATTAAGGTTAAGCTGAATGATGTTATTGAAACGGTCCGTCGCATGTTACGAACTTCAGGAAGGTTTGTTATGATTTACCCTGCCCAGCGGATGATTGATATGCTCACTCAAATGCGTTCAAATTGTATTGAGCCTAAATTTTTCCGTATGATTTATTCAGACCTGAATTCGGAAGCAAAACTTATTTTAGTGGAAGGGATTAAAGGCGGACGTCCTGGCACAAAGATCGGGCCGCCTCTTATCATCTATTGTAAAGATGGTTCCTATACAGATGAACTAAAAGATATGATGGGTCGAGTAGTCGAGTAGTTACTAATGCGGCAACAATTATTTAGACACAGTTTGGCTACTGCTTAATATTATTTTTTACCGCAAGAGCGCTGAGATTGATTTTTTAAAAGAAATAATGTTTTTCTCTGTAGTTTCTGTA
Organism: Desulfobacteraceae bacterium; assembly: GCA_028571455.1. Lineage (GTDB taxonomy): Bacteria > Desulfobacterota > Desulfobacteria > Desulfobacterales > ETH-SRB1 > Desulfaltia. Next base: position 3,175 of record JAPVVG010000132.1, read on the forward strand.
TAATTCTAAACAGTAAGCGCTGATGGTTAGCGCTTCCGGTTAGCGCTGATGGTTAGCGCTGACGCTTCACTTCGTGTCACTACGTGTCACTACGTGTCACTACGTGTCACTACGTGTCACTCGAACCCTTTGACCCCGCCCGCCGTGCTCGCGCCCGCCCGCCCGCCATGCTCGCGCCTGTCGCGGCAGGTCGCGGCAGGTGAATCCTTATAATCCTATAAAGTTTATTGACATCAAACAGCAAAAAAATATATTTAAATTAGTTGCAGCCGGAGAGGTGGCCGAGCGGTTGAAGGCCCCGCTCTCGAAAAGCGGTATCCTGTGAATAACGGGATCGTGGGTTCGAATCCCACCCTCTCCGCCAGGAGATTTAACGTTGTTAAATCTCACCATTGGCTTGTAGCAAGTAGCTCTTGGCAAAGAGGTTTTCCACAACATGTTGATGTTACAAACAAGAACCTATATGAAACCGTTGCAGGATTTGATCTTGCAACCCTATATGAATATATTGATGAGGATTTAAACCAGAGAATTGAAGAAAAGGCACACTCTCTGGTAAAGCAATTAGCATCATTTCGTAACAAGCTTAAAACATAATGCTATAAGCTAAAAGCTATTAGCTAATAGTACCCTCGCTTAGCGGGGGTCACGGAGAGATGTCCGAGCTGGCTGAAGGAGCACGACTGGAAATCGTGTGCGCTGCCAAAAGCGGCGCCGAGGGTTCGAATCCCTCTCTCTCCGCCAAAAAATCTTTACCAGTTCCGTGGTGAAAATGGAATATCACCTATATGTCTTATATTGTTCTTGCACGCAAATACCGTCCGCAAACATTTGAGCAGGTTATTAAGCAGGACCATGTTACCCGGACTTTAACCAATGCGATTTCATTAAATCGCGTTGCCCACGCAATTTTGCTCACAGGGCCCAGAGGCACCGGCAAAACAACTGTCGCCCGTATAATGGCAAAGGCCATGAATTGTAAGGATGGCCCTGCTCCTGTTCCGTGCAATAAATGCAGATCCTGCAATGAAATCACTTCAGGCAGTTCCGTTGACGTGTATGAAATTGACGGCGCATCAAATAATGGTGTGGAGCAGATCAGAACCTTGCGTGAAAACGTCAAGTATATGCCGGCATATAGCCGTTACAAAATATATATTATTGATGAAGTTCACATGCTCAGCAAAGGCGCATTTAACGCCCTCCTGAAGACCCTTGAAGAGCCGCCGTCCCATATCATGTTTATTTTTGCCACTACCGAGCCAAACAAGATTCCGATAACCATTCTTTCCAGATGCCAGAGATACGATTTCAGACATATAGATATTGAGTCGCTTTCTGAGCACATGAAAGATCTCTGCGCCAAAGAAGGGTTTGATATACCTGTTGAGAGCCTGGAGCTTATTGCTCGCGAAGCAGGAGGAAGCATGAGAGACGCCTTAAGCCTTCTTGATCAGGTTATCTCTTGCGTGCAGGGATCTATAACGCATGACAAAGTGTTGGATATTTTAAGCGTTATTGACAGAAAGATTATTTTTGATATTTCCGGCGCTGTTTTACGCGGGGATCTTCCGGCAATTCTTGATATTTTGGATGATATTTATGCCCGTGGTTATGAAATGCAAAAGCTGTATGCGGATTTAATTGAACAATTCAGAAATTTGCTTGTTGTAAAGATGGGAAAAAATATCAGCAAGCTGGTAAATCTTCCCGCACATGAAATAGACCTTATGCGCGATCAGGCAAAGAATGTCTCGCCGGTCTTTTTAAACCAGATTTTTGATCTTCTTTTTAAGGAGGAGCCCGCGATAAGGTTTTCAGCCCAGCCAAAGCTGGGGCTTGAAATGCTGTTTTTCAAGATGTTTCAGATAAAACCGGCCATGCCCATCGACCTGCTTATTGAAAAGTTAGATAATCTTAAAAATGAGACCTATGAAAAAAGGGGTCAGGAGATTTCCGAAAACCAGGCATCCTACGGTTGCCACGAAACAGGTGCAGAAGGGTCAACCGAAACTAAGGGTTTAAAAGAGTTTGCTGTACAAGCCCATGTTTCAGGTCAAGACAATCTTGATCTGACCAATCTTGATCTGACCTGGGAAAGGCTGCTTGATGTTTTTCTGAAAAACCATTCTGCACTTGCCGCAAGCCTGAAAAAATGCGCCCTGAAAAGGCTGACGGAACATAGCCTGGAAATCGAAATTAACGGCAATGGTTTTAACGTTAATATGATAAAGCGCAGTAAAAATGTGGCTATTATAGAAAAGGTATGCGAAGATTTTTTTGGGAAAAGCATGGATCTGACCTTAACGGTTAAAACGAACCAAAAAAAAGACAACCAGGAACATAAAACAGACAGAGAGAACCGTTTGAAACAGGAGGCCTTAAGCCACGGTCTGGTTGCAGACACAATAGAAATTTTCAATGGACGGGTATTGGATGTAAAAATATTATAGGAGGTATTTTGCATGAAAGGCATGGGAAATATGATGAAGCAGGCGCAGAAGCTTCAATCCAAAATGGCACGTCTGCAGGAAGAGATGGCTGAAAAAGTTGTCGAAGCAACTGCAGGCGGAGGCATGATAAAGGTCGCAGCAAACGGCAGGCAGCAGATTCTGTCTATTCAGATAGAAAAGGAGGTTGTTGATCCCGATGATGTTGAGATGTTGCAGGACCTGATATTGGCGGCGGTAAATGACGCTCTGGCAAAGTCAAATGAAATGGTTTCAGCAGAAATGAGCAAGCTTACAGGCGGTTTGCGAATACCGGGATTGATGTAACATGAGCTTTTATCCGTCATCTATCTTGAATTTGATTAGAAATATATCAATGTTGCCGGGAATTGGCGAAAAAACAGCCGAACGTCTCGCAATGCATATATTGCGCGCCCCGCGCAGGGAGGCTGAGCAGCTTGCCCGCAGCATACTGGAAATGAAAGACAAAACAAAACTGTGCTCAAGATGTTATGGTTTGAGCGACAGCGATATCTGTAATATTTGCAGTGATCAGACAAGGTCAGCCGATATATTATGCGTAGTGGAGCAGCCTGCTGATATGGTTGCCATTGAAAAATCAGGTTCTTATAAAGGATTATATCATATTCTTCAAGGGGTGCTTTCTCCAATGGACGGGGTAGGTCCGGATAAGATCAGGATCAAAGAGCTTATATCAAGGATAGAGAAAAACAGGATTAAAGAGGTTGTGCTGGCAACAGGCACGAATGTTGAAGGGGAGGCAACCGCCTCTTATATTGCGCAACTCCTTAACAAGTTTCCAATTAAAGTGACCCGGATAGCGTCCGGGGTGCCGATGGGCGGTGACCTCAAATACGTGGATCAGGTTACCTTGAAAAGGGCCATGGAAACCAGGCACGCGGTTGATTTTGGCGGTTAATGAGATGAAGCCATCCGATATTTTCAAGTGTGAAAAATGCGGTGATTGTTGCAAGGGGTATGGCGGGACTTTTGTAACAGGGGAAGATATTAAAGCCATAGCCGCTTATTTAAAAACAGATCCCAAAAGTTTTATTAAAGATTATTGTTATATGTCTGGAAGCAGGCCGGTTTTGGCACAGCAAAAGGATGGTTGCTGTATATTCTGGGATAAACTCTGCACAATTCATCCGGTTAAGCCTAAAATGTGTAAACAGTGGCCTTTTATCAAAAGTGTATTAATAGATGTAAACAACTGGCAGATCATGGCCGGTTTCTGTCCGGGCATACGTATAGATGTGCCTGACGACATAATCCAGGAATGTGTAAGAAAAGAACTTTTAAAGAATCAATAATAATGCCTTCGTAAAAAGTCAAAAAATCACTTAACACCTAACACCTAACACTTACTTTATTCATTATGATTGGGATATTTGATTCAGGAATAGGAGGTCTGACAGTTGTTCGGGCGCTTATGGAGCAGCTTTCAGGTTATGATATCATCTACTTTGGTGATACTGCCCGAACCCCATATGGCAACAAGAGCCCTGATACAGTTGTCAAATATGCCCTTGAAAACACAGATTTTCTTTTAAGCAAAGGCGCAAAGATAATTGTCATGGCATGCAATACAGCTTCAAGTGTCGCAACAGAAAAGGTGGCTGAAAGGTTTGATGTTCCGATTTTTGAAGTTATCACGCCGGCCGTAGAGCTTGCAATAAATACTCTCGGAAAGTCAGGAATCGGCGTTATCGGGACAAGAGCCACGATAAACAGCGGTATCTATGAAAAAAAGATAAAGCAGATGAATCCTGATGTAAAGGTTTATTCCTTTCCGTGCCCTCTGCTTGTTCCATTAGTAGAGGAGGGGTGGCTTAAAAAACCGGAAACAAGGATGATAGTAAAAAAATATCTGCATCCCCTGAAGGTCAGGCAGATAGACACCCTTATCCTTGGCTGCACCCATTATCCAATCTTAAAAAATATCATACAGCAAAAGGTCGGCAAAAGGGTAAATATAATCGATTCTTCTATAGCTGTTGCAGGCAAGGTAAAGGATTTTTTAGAAAATCATGTTGAAGTTGACAGCATGCTCAATAAAAAAGGGGAGTGCAGGTTTTTTGTGTCTGATGTAACAGAGCAGTTTAAAAAAATAGCAAAAGATATGCTTAAAAGAACCGTTATTCTTGAACATGTAAGGATATGATGAACTCGTAAAAATTAAACTTTTTACGAAACCATGAAGATATAGATGAGACAAAATCCGCTTCAGGTATAATCAAATTTAAACCAGGAAAAACTCACGTATAAGAAATCGTAAAGAAAGAACAGGCCATAATAAAAATAATAATTGTGACAAGTAAGACGATTCTTTATAAATAACAATATCGTATCAGGTTCTTTCTTAACGATTTCTAATACATTCAGACAGTTTCCTGATTTAAATTTAATCACACCCGAAGCTTGATTGCAGAGTGATTAATATTTAGGGAGAGAAAACTGTGAAAGACAAAAAAGGGTTATACTATTATCCGTTTCCCCAGAATAAACAGATCCGCACGTATGTTCGCGAATCTGAAGGAGAGATCTTGTTCAGGCTCTGGAGTAAAGAAGACCCGGGCCTGTGGATGGAACACGGGTGGGTGCCGTACGGGGCAATCAAGCGGGCTGCCGGCATGTTCAAGCGCGGTAGTTTTGATCCTGACCAGGCTTACGATATCCGGGTGGCAAAGGCGCTGGTTGAGGAAAGCGGTTGATTATGAAAAAATATTGACAAATAAATATTTTTGGCATATTTTAATTGATTGAGGATGCGGGCATAGCTCAGATGGTAGAGTACAAGCTTCCCAAGCTTGGTGTCGCGAGTTCGAATCTCGTTGCCCGCTCCATGTGTCCGCCTTTTCATTTATAAAGGTTAGTTAAGAGATATCTGGAGAAAGGAAACGACCTTCGGTAATCTCCTTGACGGTGGAATTTTTATCTATGTGTTTGGATTGGAGTGAATTTTTTTTATGGTTATTTTGATGAACAGATAAAATTTCTATCTATTTCAAAAGAGTTATAAATGAGAAGAAACGGGCTTTTGCCCGTTTTTTTTGTTTTTTTTGATATGCGTTATAGACAGGTGAAGACTCAAAGAAAAAAAATAAAGAGATCGGAATTAAGTGGAAAAGACCGGGAATTTAAAACACGGTTTCGGGCGACGCAGAAAGAAATCGTTAGCCGGATAAAGGAGTTAGCAAAGCCATTATGCGAAGTCGAAGGCATGGAGCTGGTTCATGTTGAGTGCCAGCAGGAATCCGCCGGTATGATAATCCGTCTTTATATAGACAGGCCCGGAGGAGTTACGCTGGATGACTGTATGCATATCAGCCGTCAGATGAACAATTTTATGGATGTTGATCTAAAAGAATCGGATTTTGACAGTATTGGGTCATACAATCTGGAGGTTTCATCTCCAGGGCCTAATCGACCTCTTGGGGAAAAGGTTGACTTTGAAAGGTTCAAAGGACAGGTCGCTGAAATTAAGACCTTGAAACCTGTTGAGGGACAAAAAAAATTCAAGGGCGTTCTGCTGGGCATGTCAGAAGAAACTGTTGAGCTTTTAAGCAACGACAAGACAATTGCTATTCCTTTTCAGGAAATTACCAGGGCGCGGCTTGTTAATTTATAATGGAGAAAATCGATGCTTATAACAGACATTAAGCATGTTGTTGATCAGGTTAGTCGTGACAAGGGTATTGAACGCGAAGTTCTTATTAAGGCTCTTGAAGAGGCGCTAAGATCGGCTGCTAAAAAAAAGTTTGGAAGCAAAGTCGATATTGAAGTGCAATATAACGAAGAAACCGGTGAGATAGAGGTATTCCAGTTTAAAGAGGTTGTGGAGAAGGTAATTGAACCTGAGCTTCAAATCAGCATGGAAGAAGGATGCAAGCTGGATCCTGAATGTGCTGTTGGAGATAGCCTTGGCACAAAAATGGATACCTCAACCTTTGGCAGGATAGCTGCGCAGTCAGCCAAACAGGTTATTATTCAGAAGATGAAGGATGCGGAAAATGATGCGATTTACTCCAGCTACATCGACCGGAAAGGTGAAATAATAAATGGAATTGTCCAGCGCATCGACCGCGGCAACATCATTGTTAATCTCGGTCATACAGAGGGCATCCTTCCGGCCAGAGAGCAGGTTCCAAAAGAAACATATCGACGTGGCGATCGAATTAGAGCGTATATAATGGATGTGCTGCATGACACTCGCGGGCCGCAGATTGTTCTTTCCAGGACACACCCTAATTTTCTTGTCACTCTTTTTAAAACAGAGGTTCCTGAAATTAATGAAGGGATTGTCAAGGTCATGGGTACGGCTCGTGAACCCGGAGTCAGGGCTAAATTTGCGGTAGCATCAAGTGATTCTGATATAGATCCGGTCGGAGCATGTGTTGGAATGAAAGGAAGCCGTGTGCAGAACGTTGTTCAGGAGCTCAGAGGCGAAAAGATAGATATTATATCCTGGCAGATTGATCCTGCAAAATTTGTGTGTAATGCTCTGGCGCCTGCCGAAATATCCAGGGTAATTATTGATGAAGAGAATCGTTCAATGGAAGTAATAGTCCCTGACGAATTTCTGTCAATAGCTATCGGGAAAAATGGCCAGAACGTAAGGCTTGCTTCAAAATTGACCAAATGGCGCCTTGATGTCATAAGTGAGGCGCGTTATAGCGAGGCCATGCGGAATGGTTATGACTCTCTGGTAGCATTGCCCGGAGTGAGCATAAGCATGGCGGATGCGCTGTATGAAAAGGGCTGCTTTTCTGCTGAAGAATTAGGCAACGCCGCTGTAGAAGATTTGATTCAGATCAGAGATGTTGGCACATTAGAAAAAGCCGAAAAACTGATCAAAACCGCAAAAGATTATCTAACAAATATAAAAGAAGTTAAGGCATCATCTGAAGAAGCATTGTCTGACGATTCGTATGAGCCGATTAGCCAAAACGGATCAGAGACTTCATCCTTATCAGATGACCAAAAAAACAATCAAATTGAGGGGGATTGATGGCAAAAATCAGAGTATATGAGTTTGCCAGGACTCTTAACATACAAAACAAGATACTCCTTGAAAAGTTAAGGGATATGGGCATTTCAATAAAGAGCCATATGAGTTCTCTGGATGAAGAGACAGTAGCCAGAGCCAGGACTGAACTTTTCGGCCCAAAGCCTCAGGAGGTCGAGGTTACGCGCGTTAAACCAACTATTATTCGAAGACGCAAAAAAACTGTCGAGGCAAAAGTGGATGCTGAAGCAGCGCCTCTGAAACAGGTAATTCCTCTTGAAAAGAAGGTCAAAGAAAAACCGGTTGAGAAAAAGGTTGCTAAAAAGAAGAAATATCTTCCCAGAATAATCGAAGAGCCTAAGCAGGTTGTTGAACCGGTTGAGCCGCAAAAAAAGGAGAAGGTTGCTGCCAGATTGAAACCCGCAAAAGCCCTGAAACCTAAAAAAGCGCTAAAGAAAGAAATCCCGGCGAAGATTATAAAGATGCCGGTAACTCCCAAGAAAAGAGTTGAAATTGAGCCAAAACCCGAGCCAGAGTTAAAACTTAAAGAAATCCCGGCTGAGATAACGGAAGTTCCTGTTAAAAAACACAAGAAAAAGGTCGAAAAAAAGAAGCCGGCAGAAGATATTGCGGATAAAAAGTTTTTCAAAAAGAAAATCTCCTTTCGAAAAAAAGAGATTGTAGAAGGCAAAGACCTTTATACCCGGGGATATCCAGGCCGAAGAGGCCGCAAGGTCGCTAAAGGAAAAATAACGGCTCATGGGCAAAAGCCCCTGATCACCATACCTAAAGCCATTAAACGGAGGATTAAAATTGATGACATTATTGTTCTGTCGGATCTGGCCAAGCGCATGGCGGTTAAAGCAAGTGAAATAATAAAAAAACTTATGTCATTAGGCGTTATGGCGACCGTCAACAAGGCAATAGACTTTGATACAGCGGCTATTGTTGCCGAAGAATTCAATTATGAAGCCGAACAAGCCCCTTCTGTAGAAAAACTTATTTTAGAGACCGAAAAGGATGATCCTGACAAGCTGATTGTCAGGCCACCTGTTGTCACCATTATGGGGCATGTGGATCACGGTAAAACATCTCTCCTCGATGTGATACGTAAAACCAATGTAACCGATACCGAAGCCGGTGGTATTACGCAACACATAGGCGCATATTATGTTTCTACAGATAAAGGTCGAATCGTTTTTTTAGACACTCCGGGGCATGAAGCTTTTACTGCAATGCGTGCTCGCGGGGCCCAAGTTACAGATATTGTAATTCTTGTTGTTGCCGCTGACGACGGTGTTATGCCACAGACAATCGAGGCTATCAATCACGCAAAAGCCGCACAAGTACCGATAATTATAGCCGTTAACAAGATCGACAAAGCAGATGCTGATCCTGAACGCGTTAAACGTGAACTGGCCGATCTGGGACTTGTGCCTGAGGATTGGGGCGGAGATACTTTTTTTATTAATGTTTCTGCCAAGGAGAATCGGGGCATAAACAATCTGCTTGAGATGATACTCCTTCAGGCAGAATTATTGGAGCTAAAGGCCAATCCTGACAAGCTGTCAAAGGGTCATGTGATTGAAGCAAAAATTGATCCTGGCAGAGGGGCTGTTGCCACAGTGCTTGTACAGGAAGGCACTCTTCATGTGGGTGATTCGGTAGTTTACGGAATACACCACGGAAAGGTTCGCGCGCTATTGAACGATAGGGGGCATATGCTTAAATCCGCGGGGCCATCAATGCCTGTGGAGGTAGTCGGCCTTTCCGGTGTGCCTAATGCCGGAGACGATTTTATCGCCCTTTCCGATGATAAAAACGCAAAACAGATCAGCGTGCATCGTATCCAGAACCAGCGCTCTAAAGAATTGGCAAAAACAGGCAGATTAAGCCTTGAAAAACTTTATGAGAGTATGCAGGAAAACGAAGTTAAGGACTTGAATCTTATAATAAAGACAGATGTGCAAGGCTCTATCGAGGCGCTTTCCGATTCTCTCACAAAACTTTCCAATGATGAAGTTAAAATAAATATCACACATGCAGCTACCGGGACCATAACCGAATCGGATGTTTCCCTGGCCGCGGTATCGAAAGCGATAATTATCGGCTTTAACGTACGTTCAAGCCCAAAGGTTCAGGCATATGCAAATGAGGAAAATGTCGATATACGTCATCATGAGGTTATTTATAATGTTATCAAGGAAATCAAGGATGCCATCCTTGGCATGATGTCTTCTACTTTTGAAGAACAGATCCTTGGCAGAGCCGAAATTCGCGAAGTTTTCCATATCCCCAAAGCAGGCAATGTTGCCGGTTGTTATGTGACCGATGGAAAGGTTGAGAGAGGAAGACCCGCGCGTGTTCTTAGAGATGGCGTTATCTGTTATGACAGCAAGATTTCTTCGTTGCACCGTTTTAAAGAGGACGTCAAGGAGGTTCAGCGCGGCTATGAATGCGGAATCGGCATTGAAAAATACAACGACGTCAAGGTTGGCGATATAATTGAATGCTACTACCTGGAAGAGATCAAGCCGAAGATGGAAGAGTAAATATAACGTCTCGGAATTTCCACAACCTGTTGAAATTCCTACGACTTTAGTTCCGCCAAAGTGCTCTGGCGGAGCGGATCGAGTTGTAAGGACCCTTGAACTACTCGACAAATCAACCACTCGACTACTCGACCAATTGCGGAGCGAAGCGGAGCTAAGTTTATATGGTTGTTGGTTCAGGGATTATTACATTCAGACTGCATGACTGTCATTCTTTAAAGAGCAAAAGAAAGATTGTCAAATCGATTATCAGCCGGTTGCGAAATAATTTTAATGCTTCGGTTGCAGAGGTTGGCTCAAATGATATCCATCAAAGAGCTGAAATAGGTTTTGTTCTGGCCGGCAACAGCAAGGCGGTGATTAATTCTAAGATTGACAAGATATTCAACCTGGCGGATGAGTTGGGGCTGGCAGAGATAATTGATAGTAAAATGGAGATTGTCAATCTATGAAATACTTTTCACGATCTGATAGAGTAAGTGGCGAGATACAAAAAAATCTGTCGGAATTGCTGAAAAAAAACATTAAAGATCCTCGCCTTGAGATGGTTACGATTACCAGCGTAAAGATGTCTCAAGACTTAAGGATTGCCCGTGTATACTTTATTTCTTCCAGAGATAAAATAAGCAGAAAAGAGGCGGCACAGGGTTTTAAGAGCGCTCTTGGATATATAAAACGGGTTCTTGCCGCTAAACTGGGTTTGCGTTACATGCCTGATCTGCAATTTTTTTATGATGAATCTTTTGATTATGGATCGCACATAGACAATGTGTTTAAATTAATAAAAGCCGATGACAAGCCAGCTAATACGACATTTGAAAAATAGTAATCATGTTTTTCTTTGTTCCCATATTAATCCGGATGGAGATGCGATAGCCTCTGTGATTGCCATGGGGCTTTTACTTGCTTCATGGCAAAAAGAAATAACTCTTTATAACGAAAGCCCCATTCCTGTTATTTATCGTTTTTTGCCTTCGGTCAAACGTATTGTGCGGCACATTCCTGCCTGTCCCGTTGGGACGGCAGACAGGGACAGGCAAACCATATATGATACCGCCATTGTTCTTGATTGTGGCGATTTGCAGCGTATCGGGAAGGCAGCTTCATTTGTAAGCCGTATTCCGGTCATTATCAATATTGACCATCACGTTTCCAATACCCGATTTGGCGATTTTCAATTAATAGATTCTTCTGCATGCGCTACCGTTGAAATCATATACCGTCTTTTAAAGGAGATGGAATTGCCCATTAGCAAGGATATCGCCACCCTGATATATACCGGGATTTTAACCGATACAGGTTCGTTCCGTTTTTCAAATACAAACAAATCGGCTTTTACAATCTGTAAAGAAATGATAGATATCGGTGTAGATCCGTATTATGTTGCCAGGAATGTATATGAAACTTTCTCCCTGGGTTACATCAAACTTTTACATAAGGCGCTTGGCTCTCTTGAGATATCAAAAAACGGTAAATTAGCCATGATAACGCTTACGCAGGAGATGTTAGATGAAACCGGAGCTCGGCCTGAAGAGGTAAATGGTCTGATAAATTACGCAAAGGCTATAAATAATGTTAAGATAGCGGTTCTTATTCACAGGATATCCAACATAAAAGGAGAAGCGCAGGGCCGATTTCATGTCAGCCTCCGTTCCGATGGAAGTATTGATGTTGCTGCGTTTGCCTCCTCTTTTGGCGGCGGGGGCCACTACAGGGCCGCGGGGTTCAATATTGAATCTTCAATTGTTGATTTAAAAAACCGAATTTTTAATCTTGCTGAAAAAGTTTGATGCAACATCAATTAAACGGGATTCTAATTGTAGATAAACCGGTAAATATAACTTCTGCTAAAGTTGTAGCCCGTGTTAAGAAACTGATTGGCGCAAAAAAAGTCGGACATGCCGGCACCCTTGATCCGTTTGCAACAGGTGTGCTGGTCTGCTGCCTCAATGACGCTACAAAGCTTTGCAGATTTTTATTGCACGGCAAAAAAAAATATGTGGGGGTTATTCATCTTGGAATTGAAACAGATACCCAGGATTTTACAGGAAATATAATTTCAACATCGGATAAAACGACATTTTCGGATAAGAAGTTGCGCCAGGTATTTAAGCAATTTGAAGGGGCTGTTAAACAACTGCCTCCGGTTTATTCGGCGTTAAAACATAAAGGGGTTCCATTATACAAGCTTGCGCGAAGAGGCAAGCCTGTTCAGAAAGAGGCAAGGAGTATTTTTATTTCATATCTTAAAATACTCGAGATAAGTTTACCCCTTATACGTTTTGAGGTGTCCTGCTCTGCGGGAACATATATCAGGACGCTATGTGCTGATATTGGGGCGGCTCTTGGATGCGGAGGGTGCCTTAAAGAGCTAAGAAGGATTGAAAGCAGCGGATTTGCAGTCAAGGAAGCTTTAACATTACCGGAAATAGAAGCTCTTCATTTATCTCACAAGCTTTCAGACCGGCTCATAAGTATGTCAGACGCTTTGCAGTATATGCCCAAGTATATCGCCGACAATCTTTTGACTGATAAATTAAAACATGGCAGCATAATTGCCAGGCAGGATATTATTTCACAACAAACGGATATTCATGAAGATTTCATAAAGATTGTTGATGCCAATGATGATCTTATAGCAATATTAAATCTGGAAAAAGATAGCGACATATATCATTATTGCCGTGTTTTTCCAAGAAGGGATATAATTGAGGGATTGAGGGATTGAGGGATTTAGCGTATGATCTAATGATATATTCAGAAATTCCTAAATTCCTAAATTCAAACATTACTATATTTAAATTATTCTATAAAACTATCAATATCGGAATTTATGAATTTAGGAATTTATGAATACATGAATCGCTCAATCCCTCAATCCCTCAATCCCTCAATCCCTCAATCCCTCAATCCCTCA
>JAPVVG010000133.1 GCA_028571455.1 Desulfobacteraceae bacterium
AGATAAAAAGATACCAGGATGAATTGTCTGAATTGCAAAAGGAAATAATTAATATTTTAGGAATATCAGAAAATGAGTACTGGTTATAAATCCAAATATGAAAAGTCGAGATTTTTGAGATTTTTATGTGCGGAAAGTGGGTTATAATCTTGGTGATTTTGTGACTTTGTAGCTGAAATATTACAAAAAAAGAAAAAATATCAGTGATGATCAGCGTAGATCGGTGGCTGAATAGTTACATTTTTTCTTTATTTTTATACAAAAGTATTGTATCTACCAGATACAATATCTGCTATAGATTATGTATATAACAAATACATGTCAGGTGGTTCATGGAAATTTCGTTTCAGCTTTTACAGCAACATAACCCATGGTGGTTTCGTGAAGAACTGATACTGGACGATGAAAAGATAGCAGACTACGAGCGGGAAAGCTATCAGTACATTCCTCCTGTAATGTTTGAGTATCCCGAGGATACAGATGCAATTTTGACGCTTCGGGGGCCGCGGCAAATTGGGAAAAGCACAAGCATGAAGCTGCTTATTCGCAGACTTTTACTTGAATTACGAATACCCAGAAAGCATGTTTTCTATTTTTCATTAGACAGGATTGAAGATTTTAATCAGCTTTATGAATTGATTGACTGCTATCTTCGAAATATAAGGCCTGGGAACCCACAGCGCCTCTATATTTTTCTCGATGAGATATCATTTGTGCGAAAGTGGCAGCGAGGAGTAAAAGCGCTGGCAGATGAAGGAAAACTTAAAAATGTAACCCTCCTGCTTACCGGTTCAAATTTGCTTGATATTCGTAAAGGGGCCGAGCGGATGCCTGGTCGAAGAGGAAAGATTTCTAAAATCGATTTTGAACAACTGCCTATGACGTTTGTCGAATTTATAAGTTTGATCGAACCCAAGATTGAATTAACCGATATCGACAGTCTTATATATCACAAAGACCTTCTTTTACGCCGTTTTAAGGAGTATCTGATAACTGGTGGCTTTCCTCTTTCAGTAAACCTTTTTTTTTCCAGAGGCCACATTTCTTCCTATGTGTATCAGCTTTACTTAAGTTGGATTGAAGGAGACATAGGGCGTGCAGGCAAGTTAGAGCGGAATCTTTACCAGATAATGTCCAGGATACTGGCACATATATCTACCGGAATTAGCTGGTACAGCCTTAGCAGAGAATCAGGAATAGCCTCCCATGCCACAGTACAGGAGTATGTTGAGATTCTGGAAAGGATGTATGTGTTACGGTCTGTTCCGTTCATCGATTTATCAAAAAAATTGCCGATGTACAGAAAGAATAAAAAGCTCTATTTTCAGGACCCACTGATTTTTTCATTGTTTTTCAGGGAAAAACAGCGGAATAGGAGACAATTTTTTCACGGAATGCCAAAGATTTTTAAACGATCCTGCGAGTGAATCAAAATTAGTGGAATCGGTCGTGGGAATGCATATTTTCAGATATTATAAGAATTGTTTTTACTGGCAGGGACAAAAAGAAATCGATTTTGTTGCCAAAAAGGGTAGCAAGCTGAAATTTTTCGAGGTCAAATATCAGGAGAAGGTCTTTGCCGGAGAGTTTCAATGGTTTACAAAAATAAGCTCTAAAAAGGATCATCTGAATGTTATCACAAAACAAGATATTGAGAATCGCAAATCAATATCCTTGCTTCCAGTTCCGATTTTTCTGATCCAGCTTGGGCAGGGAAATAAGTAATACTTCAAAAACGCCGGCAGAAATATCTTGACAGAAGCATATTCTATTCTTTTTATAACCATTAGTTAATTTTAGTTTAAACTATATCTTACAAAAAAATAATTATAGTGTGAAATCATGAAAAGAGATGATTTCCCGGGGCTAAAAGCCTTCTGCGACATGTACCCGGAAACGCACACACCATTTCTTATCAACTTGGGCAGGCAGGAACAGGATAAAAAATACAAGCTCATTCTGCCTTATGATCTAAAGATCGTTGGTTCGGCATGGGAATGGCGCTGAAAGAATCCGAGAACTCTAACCTGACCCTGAGGACCATGTTTTTTAGGGTAAAATAAATGAAATAGGGAATTTTTGTGCTTTCAATAGAAGAGACAAGAGAAATAAGCGTTGCGTTAGGGGTGTCGAAACGCACCATAATCAACTGGATAAACCGCCTGATAGACAGGAATATGGTGGAACCAACATCTGAAAATCGAAATGATCCAAACTGCAGGTACAGGCTTAGATATTAACTGTGCATGCACAGTTCCTGCACAGTTAAACATGAAATGAGACCTTTGAAAAATGCTTCCGCCAGAGTACCTTGGCGGGCAGACCATCTGGACTCCGGTTTTCACCGGAGTGACGACTTTTTACAAGATTGTCAATTTTGATGGCTTCGTAAAAAGTTATATTCATCCACTATGTCATTTCGACCGAAGGGAGAAATCTTATGTTTTCAGCATGTTGCGCAATAAAGATTTCTCGTTCCACTCGAAATGACAGATTAGAAAGACTTTTTACGAGGCCATCAACCATCGCTCATTTAGAATTTTCCCTTGACTTGTACCCCTATTGGGGGTACATACCAAATATATGAAATACAATATTGTCATAAAAAAGAAAGTGGCAAAAGGGTTAAGAAAACTTCCTGTGTGGGTACAAAAGAAAATGGCAATATTGGCCAATGACTTAAAAGATAAGGGTCCGGAACAACCAACTTGGCAGAACTACAGCAAACTCAGCCATACAGAATACCATTGTCATCTGGGAACGTCTTGGGTGGCTTGCTGGAAACATCAAAACGAGACAACAATTATAGAGGTGTATTATGTTGGCAGTCGTGAAAAAGCCCCATACTAAGACCACGCTATTCGAGATCAAAGGAAATATCCCGGCTGGAATCATGGAATATCTTCATCGAGAATTTGGACAGAACGTTGAGATCGTTGACGAGAATGAAGAACTTGTAAATATTTTTGATACACACTGGTATAAAGCCATCAAAAAAACCATAAATCCAGGAGATACTCTAAGAATTTATCGCCAAAATCTTGGACTAACCCAAACGGAGTTAGGGCAACAACTTGGGAAATTCACACGGCAAAAGATTTCTGACATGGAAAACAACAAGCGTAGCATTAGTAAAGCTGTTGCCAAAAAACTTAGCAAGATATTTGACGTTCAGGTTGATAGGTTTCTTTAACATGCTGAGCAAGCTTGGAAAATCTGGATAAACATCCCAACGGCAAATATAACATGGGAAATGGACAGGGATTTTCGAACCTTGAAGTAGTCAAAACCGTGGAGCTGGTAACCGGCAGAAAGATCCCTTATGAATTTGCGCCACGCAGGCCGGGAGATCCGGCAGTCCTTATAGCCTCTTCAGATCTGGCTCAACAGGAACTGGGCTGGAACCCAAAACATCCAAAACTGGAAGATATCGTCTCCACTGCCTGGGAATGGCACCGAAAGCATCCGAATTTTTAATTCTATTCTTTCCGGCCTAATCTTCTTGTTCTCTTGACATTCAAAAGTGTTTTGTAATATCTACCAAGATATAGAGTAAAGAAGCTTTACTCTATGCAGATAGAGAAAAAGGGCAATGAATAGATTAAACAGGGTTGAAGAATCTATTGTTAAAACATTTATACATCTAATAATTACTGATTATCGCAAGGCCATTCAAAAAATAATTCTTTTTGGTTCAAGGGCAAGAGGAGTTGCACGGCCTAGCTCAGATTATGATCTGCTTATTATAACGAATGAAAAAAGATCCTGTAATAAAAGAGAAACTTTATGGCGAAGCATATGAGTTTTTTTGTCCAGCTTGGCTGATATCTCATTGAAAATCACCTCGGAGAGTGACTGGAAAACCATGAAACATCGAAACAGCCATTTTTATAAGATAATAAAAAAGAAGGGATAACCTTATGGACCCAATAGTTATTGAGGAAATTTCTCAAATGATAAGAAAATCAAGACAAAAGATAGAAGCAGCTCGACACTGTCTGGCTGCTGGAGATATTGATGATGCTGTTTCAAGAGCCTATTATACAGTATTTCATGCAGCAAAAGCTGCCCTTTTGATTGCCGGGATAAATGTTTACACCCATGATGGTTTAAAACAAATGTTTGGGTTACATCTGGTTAAAAACAATCTTATTGAGAAAGAGTTTGGAAAGATATTGAACAGCTTAAAGGAAGACGGAGAGAATGGCGATTATGATCTGATCACCTATTTTGATGAAGAAGAGGTGAGGGATTCTATTGAAAAGGCTGATCGATTTATCAAAAGGATTCTTTTGTTTTTAAAAGAAAGAGGAATTGAAACAGAGGACATACTATGAGCATAAACTTAGAGGTGCGAGGGTGCACTGCAACTCTCTGCACAAGTATTCACAACCAGGCGCCAATTAAAAACATACTATAGAATATATCTTTAACCCCGTAGCTTCAGTCCCATAGAGCCTACGCCCATGAGGGCAAGTTACGGGGAATGTGCTTGCGGTTTCAGTTCAAGTTTGGATTTTTAAGATGTGAGCCATTTTACTACCGGCTTTATCTGCCAACAAAAATCCAGAAGATGCTGAAAGACGCAGGGCGAATAAGGATACAACTGCTGTAAAAATACAGGCATAAAGGCACAAAGGGGGAACCCCTGGCCTCTGAACTCCCTGGAGTAATCTATAAAATCTATGAAATCTGCGAAACCTGCCCGCTATGCCTGAAGACGAGCATAAACCAAGTGGGGGCGTTATATAGCAATGCTGAAGCATCTATAACCACATTAGTGAAAGCTTTGGCAGGCGGGTCTGTGGATTAAACATTGTCTTGGAGAGCCGATGGAAGTCAATATTTCTGATTTAACCTGGGATCAGTTCATCTATCCGAGAGGAGGTAAAAGCGAGAAAACCATTAATGCCTATGTCGAGGCCCTTGCGATCGGAGCTCAATTTCCACCAATCAAGATTCAAAGGGTTTTTAACTATGTAGATGGCAATGAAACAACCGAGGCGACCATAATTTTAGACGGCATCCACCGCTGGTCTGCGTTTAAGGAAAAGGGAATCAAAGAGATTGCGGCCGTTGAATGGAAGGACAAGCCCCTTGATTACGAGAAAAACAAAGTAGCGCTTCTCCTTGAATCCGCTCAATGCAATACCAGCCATGGCGATCGATTAAGCTCAAACGATAAAAAGCGGATCGCCCGTGATATTGCATCAACAGACCCGGAATGTAAATGTACTGAAGATACGCTTGCAGAAAAACTCGGTGTCAGTCAACAGACCGTCAACGCATGGATCACTGATATCCGTGCCCGGCAAAAAACAAACAGAAACAGCATTATCATCAAGCTCAGCCGCCTTGGATGGTCCCAGGAAAAAATTGCAAAAATAGCGGGGTTAAGCCAAAACCGCATATCAGAAATTATCGGAAATACCAGTTTCAGTAATATCGATAATTTGCTCTCCCAGGGCCATGACATGGAATACATTGCCAGACATTACCACATGGACCTTGCACTCGCCTGGGCCTTAAGATTAGAAGGAAAGACTGATCAGGAAAAATTCAAAGAGCTTGGGTGGGGACTTCGCACATGGGATCAGTGGAATTTTAACGAATGCGATGAACGATTCGGAGACGACTGGCCCGGGCGGATACCGGCCCAGCTAATTGCGCACACACTGTTCTATTTCACAAAACCCGGCGACCTTGTCCTTGATCCAATGGCCGGAGGAGGCGTTGTAACCGACGCATGCCTTCTCTTTGAGCGGAAATGCCAGGCATTTGATCTTGTATCCCGGGATAAGCGACCGGAGATAGAGTACCACCATTGGGATCCCCAAAAAGGGACATGGCCCGTCACAAAAAAACCGGATCTGATCTTTTTTGATCCACCCTATTACACTAAAAAAGAGAAAGGATACGAGAAAAAAGCAAATAAGAGCACCCCTTCTATATCATCCTATACAAAGGAGGACTATGAGAGGTTTTTTAAAGATTTCTTCCTGCTGGCCCATAAAAACGCAAAACCAACAACAATCCTGGCCTTCCTGAATGCCGACTGGCGGAATTTTAAATCCACACCAGCTTCAAAAGAAAAGCCTGATAAATCAATCACAATATTTGATTACCACAGGCTTCTATCAAAAACCGGATGGAAAACAACCCATAGAATAGAGTGTCCCCTGTCCTCTGAACGTCTGAGCGGGAATCACCTGCCTGTGCGGTACACGCAGACAGGGGTACAGAGAATGCAGGACAAACGTATCTTAGGAACTGTTGGAAGAACACTGCTAATCGCAAAAAGATCATAATGAAGCAGTGCTCGCTCCTCGGTAACTATAATGACACTTGGAAAGCGAATATATGCCATAAGGTCAGAAGGTAACAACGTCCCCCATTACTCGCCCTTATCTTTGTTTTCCTTATGGCCGGTTTCGTCGACATTTACTTGTTCCTCCAAAGGCAGACGATATAGCAGTTCACTGTATGGCGCTTCCAGAGACTGACTCACCTTCTCGATTACTTTCCGCAAATATCCCCGGGAAACCTTTTCTCCAAGGACGTCTCGGATGAATTTTCTGACATTTCTCGCACCATACCGGATACGAACAATGTTCTTCTTTGATTATCGGAATTTCAAGCAGTTCCATTTGCTGGATGATACGAGGAGGCGCTTCAAGTATACTGACTTCGCCATTACATACCGGACAAGCGGTTAGTATGTATGGATGAGTCTTGTCGATCTCATCTTCGCTGAAAGGAGGGCGAACATGCCTTTCGTGTCCGGGTTGTCCTCCGATCTTACGTTTTCCCCTTTTTTTCATCTTTTTGTTTTTTGGCTTTGTGATGTCATCAGAAGAGGGGCGTTTACTGGAATTGGAAGAGTTCTTTAAAAGTTTGGCAATCTTGTTTTCCAAGATATTAATTCTATTTTCAAGAGAGCCTATGGTATCGCAGAATTCACATAGAGTTTTAACCACAACTTCCGGACCGGCATGATATATTGCCAAAGCATCATCAGGCAGCATGGCATAACTCCTGGCGAAAGTTTCCGGTTAAGGGATGGACATAACACAGCCTTTTTGGAAAGCACCGGTTGATGCGACTTGCTGAGCTTATCCTGACCGGTTGTTTCTCCGACGTGAATCCAATTATCTGCTTTATAGCAAGTTCCGCGGTAACGTTGGGTATCAACAAATGTTTCAACTAAATGAATCGGATGGTGGTATAATCGTTGCCAATCTTGTGACAGGCAATGACGGTTCAACGCCAATAGATATGACGCTAAACAGGAAACTTGAACCCAAGGCAGTATCAAAAAACGGATGTTATTGATAATCAGATGAAGATTCTTCTCTCTGATCTCTCTGGACCAGCCAATGAAACGGTCTCTTGCGCCAACATACCATGGCGCTGAACCCCATGTCAGGCACGCAATAGGGCGGTCATCGGAAAATGCAACATATTTGAGATGTTCTCCAACCGGTTGAGTATAACCAAGATAGTGGTGTTCACTTACAAGACCGTTGAATATTTTCTCAAAACGAGTTCTGCGTACTTGTTCAAGCCTGACAGGAAACAGATCACTGATAGGAGATTGAATAGGAGTTTGGTCAATGACTATCCTGGCCGGCTTCTTTCGGTTTGCAAGAGGATTGGCTGGTATACATTTTTGGGAAGGCAGTTTGATAAAGCCCTTTGATTCCAAAAGGAGAAGCAGACTTCGGCAGACCATATCTTTAAGAACGCCATTAGGTTGTCTCCAGTCCCATACCCTGCAAACTTCTTGAGAAATAAAGCGTCTGCTTTTATCAGGATGTGTTGCAATAATCCTCGTGACGGTTGCGATATCTTGCCTGGTGACAGATCGTCTCCGATATGTTATGATTATTTTTATTCCTGAAACTATAAACCATCAGGAATTGGAACGTAAATCATTTCTCAAAAAAACTTACGGTGAGGTGTTAAATCTTAAACTTAAAGCGATTATTGCCCGTGAACGGTTACAAAATTCTTTTATATTCATTTTCCCCTGAAGAATTTTGCTTACGGTCTTTATATCTTCCGGACGGTCTACGCCTATACTTTTGTGATTTGTTATTACAACATGTATTGGAATTCCGTTTTCAAGCAGGCGAAGCTGTTCAAGCTTTTCAATGGCCTCAAGACGGCTCTGACCAAGAATAACAAATTGTCTTAAAATCCTCATGCGGAAGGCATACAAACCGATGTGACCATACAGATCGTCTTCCTTGCCGTTGCGGCTTACAGGTATAGGAGCGCGTGAAAAATATAGAGCTTTATGATCTTTAGCAAAGACTACCTTGACAAGATCAGGATTTTCAGCTTGCTTTGGATGAATTTTTCTTGCCAGAGTGGTTACATGAATTTCCGGCGATTCAAAGGGTTGGACTAGTTCGCTAAGCATAGCCGGTTCAAGTGTGGGTTCATCTCCCTGTATGTTAACAACAACCGCGTCTTCAGGCACACAAAGTTTTTCTGCCGCTTCCAACACGCGGTCGGTGCCGCTTATGTGGTTATTACGTGTCATGACAACAGGCACATTCAGTGATTTTGCGCTTGAGACAATCCGGTCATCATCTGTGGCCAGTACAATTTGGGATAGTTCCGAACACTTTCTGGCGCGCTCATAAACATGCCAGAACATGGGTTTTCCAAGTATCTTGGCCAGTGGTTTGCCCTGAAAACGCTTGGAACCATAACGTGCCGGAATTATGCCATAAAATATTGGAAGTTCATTCATTGCAGGAAAGTTCCTTATATTTTTTATTTAGAATTTCTGTTATAATATTACATGTTTGGGCTGTACCACCCTGGCGCTTTTTTAGATACATGAGAACTTTGTTAAGCACATCTTCATGTGAAGAAGGCTTTTTTGTATTTTCTATCAGGATATCAGCAACTTCCCTCCAGTCCGAAGCAATGCGAACAAGACCATGTTTTATTATCTCATTGCCTACCCAGTAAAAATTTTCCCAGTAAGGTCCGATAACAGGGATAACTCCACTTGTTAAAGCTTCCAGAAAATTTTGTCCGCCCAGAGGCGCAAGACTTCCGCCAACGAAAGCTGCTTTTGAATGCCTGTATGCAAAGTTCAGCTCACCAAATGTATCCCATAATATAATTGTGCCGGGCTGAACATGAGCCTTTGCATTTGAACACAATATAAAGGGGATTGATAAGCTGTCTAAGGCATTTTCCCAGTATTTTATTCTTTGCAGATGTCTTGGAAACAGACCAACAACTGTATCTGGCTGCCTGCGCCGGATATCAAGGATGATTTTTTCAACCGCAGGTTCCTCCTCTTGTCTGACAGAACCCAGTATTATTAAATACGTACCAGGCGCAATGATTAATTTGAGGGTGTCTGACGTATCGGAAAGACTTTCAGTATAGCCAAAGCGATCGAATTTTATATTCGGCATAACATTTACGTTATTAAAGCCAAATAATTTGGCAAATCGACTCGCATCCTTTTCAGATATAGCGAAAATTTTATCCGGCCTGATAGTTCGCCATATTAAGGGCCATGCAAGGTACCTCCGCAAACTTTTCTGAGTTATTCTGCCGTTTATAATAATTGTTATACAACCATGTTGTTTTAACGCATATAGAAGGCCCGGCCAGATTTCAGATTCCAGAAGAACCATTATTTTGGGGCAGACCTGACTTACAGCTTTTTTCATAATAGACGGCTTGTCAAAAGGGAAATATGCCAGAGATAGGCTTGTTTCTCTGTGATCCTTGATAATATCTATAATCGATCGTTCAAGGATTTCTAATCCTTGATGAGTATTGGTCGTTACTATAACCTTAATTGGATATGACGGCCTTAAATTTTTCAGGATTTCACATGCCAGATATGATTCACCAACTGAAGCAGCCTGAATCCACAGATCCGCTTTTGGTAACTTTTTTTTAAGTATCCTCTGATCATATCCTCCGGCAAGACCTTTGTTTAATCTAAGTACCGGTATAACTATTTTCCAGATTAAGTTATAAAACCAAAAGGCAGCCTTTATTGCTGATCTGTGAGAAATAGTTCTTCTCCTGTTTTGAAATATTTATATAGTGCTTAAACAAAAACTATCCAAAATTGTTATTTCGATCGGAGCGAAAAATCTTATGGAGTTAAAAATACGTGAGTTTAAAAATTTCTCCCTTCGGTCGAAATGACAAAAAGATGGGTTTTTTGTTTAAATATTATATCATAAAAGATTATTAAAAAATAGCTGTTTCGAAAAAAGTCTGATTTTGCCCACTTTAGAGAGCAATTTCTTGGTTCATAATTCCGCTGGCTAAATCTCGAAAACTCAGACCAATACCCTCAAACAGTTTGCGATATTAACGCCAGTCTCATCCTGAACCTTTTTTATTTTAGCCTCAGTCGTTGTTATTGACATACAGTATTGAAATTAATAGTGTATCGACGAAACAACATCCCTCTAAATCCCCCTTCAAAGGGGACTTTAAAGGAACAGCCCTTAAGCTAATGACATTGATTATCAAAGGGGTGTAATTCACGACCGTTGATGGAGTACGAAACGGCTGGTGATCCTATGACCGGTTTAAAATGGACAAGGAAAACAACTCAAAAGGTAACTCATGAAATTAAACCATTGGGTATAAAGGAGATTAATAGGACGTCTGTTGGCCGACTTTTGAAAGATCTTGGCTATTCATTGAAAGTCAATCACAAGAAGAAGGCTTTAGGTATAAAAAAAACGCCCGAAGCAAGGGCGCAGCGGGACAAACAGTTTAAGTATATCAGTGGTGTTCGCACTCAGTTTACCGATGAGGGCAATTCTGTTATTAGTGTAGACGCCAAGAAAAAAGAAATGGTAGGCGATTTCAAAAACAACGGATCCGCATGGCGCAAAAAAGCATTTGAAGTAGGCGATCACGACTTCAGACAGTATGCCGAAGGAATCGCCATAGGCTATGGTATTTATGATATTCTGGCCAATAGGGGTTCAATGTTTGTTGGCATTGATCACGATACGCCTGCCTTTGCAGTGGAATCAATTGCCAAATGGTGGAAGCAGGACGGCTCAAAAAAATATAAGGGATGCAAAAAGCTTCTCATTCTGGCAGATGCGGGAGGAAGTAATGGATATCGCCCAAGAGCATGGAAATATGAGTTGCAAAAGAAGCTATGTGATCCATTCGAGCTCTGCGTAATTGAACATCGCCTATACGGTTTGTCACTATCCGCCAGGTGCATCAAAATGGAACCCGTTAGCGCCATCAGCAATAACTGGAAAGGGGTGCCCCTGAATAGCTACGAAACAATAATCAAATATTTGAGAAAGACGAAAACAACTCCTAAGAAAGGCCCTGGATTAAAAGTAAAAGCAACCTTGGTTCGGAAGAGATATAAAAATGGCCAAAAAGTTTCTGATAAGGAAATGTCTCAACTTCAATTAGAAAATCATGATACTTTGCCTAATTGGAATTACACGATTTCGCCAACAAAAATGTGAAGTTATTTATTGTTGACTCCTTAATGCATGGGACAGGCTGCAATGGCTCTGGATCAAGAGAAAAACAGCTCTAATTAAGAGGCACACTGAAAAGATGATGACCCGAAGAAAAGAAAGAAGGCAAAGGGGATTGATTGAAAGATAAGAGAACCCTATTTATATCAAAAGGGGGAAACTCAGCATCCATACGCTATAGAGCGCTCGCCTATTTTAGTTCCCTGAGAATTTTTATTCTTACCGCGGGGTTCGTATTGCTCAGCGGTGCGAACTCGTGAGCATCCGATACAGCATTTTGTTGTGCGGGTAGGTTGCCAACAGCGTCGACTCGAAACGTTGCCATTTTCTTAGTATCTTCTTTTTTGCGAAAAAATTGATGTAATTACAGATAGGAATAAAGTCAGAATTGCCTATGTTATCAACAATTAATAGGATTCCTTCTGTATAATTGATTCTTTTATAAACTATATTTTTTGCTTTCAGAGTCATAGTAATAACTTTTTCTTGAATCAAAAAACATTTCAGAGAAGGAATCGCCTTTGATAAACCGCAAGAATTAAATTTTGTCTCTTCAGCAGAAGATAAGTAATGTTCTAAAGTCTTTGAGACCTCGCCATCATAATCTCTAATTAAATCAAAAACCGCACCGAAACCAAGATTGGTTTCTACGTTACCATAGAATTTGGGCAACATTTTCCAAGAAACATTATGCTTCTCAAGAAATTCATAATAAGCCTGTTCGCGTAGCGTCTCACTATCACAACCAGCCACAACAATCTTAATGCAAAGATTACTGTTTTCTGGATGAATATAGCATTCTCTATGTAATCCTTTTCCTATCAGAAGGGATGAGTGAAGTTTATACATAAATTCTCTTTGAAACTTTATTATGGTTTTTCAATACCCAATCCGCTTGCGGTGGGGTAAAATACGCGGGAGGGGGTTTGGGGGAAACTACGTGTTCCCCATAATCTAAATTGGTTTTTAACCCGCCTTGATACTCAGTCCGCCTATATTTGCGGCGTGGAGCTTCATTAAAAGTTTCTTTGATACCACAATGAAAAATTTAACATTGATGAACTCGTAAAAAGTCGAAAAGTACCATTTTTCGTCATTCCGGCGAAAGCCGGATTCCAGTCTATTCAACTACTTACGAGGGCTCTGGACTCCGGTTTTCACTGGAGTGACGACTTTTTACGAATACATCAAATTATATCATAAAAAATTATTGAAAAATAGCTGTTTCGAAAAAAGTCTGATTTTGCCCACTTTAGAGAGCAATTTCTTGGTTCATGATTCCGCAGGCAAAATCCACTGTAGTGAATTGTGTACGCCCGGCATGGGCGTGAACTTATGGGGTGAAAGTTGTAGATGGTCGTGATAAATTGAGCCAAAAATGGTCGTTTTAAATTGAGCCACCTGGATAGAGATCTGGGTTTAATGTTATGGAAAGAAATTTAAACTCAGCATGGAACAGGAGGTTAATTTGAAAAAAAGGAGACCATTTTGGACATCATTACGATG
Organism: Desulfobacteraceae bacterium; assembly: GCA_028571455.1. Classification (GTDB taxonomy): domain Bacteria; phylum Desulfobacterota; class Desulfobacteria; order Desulfobacterales; family ETH-SRB1; genus Desulfaltia. The sequence continues at coordinate 13,023 of JAPVVG010000133.1, forward strand.
CACAGAAAAGGACTAAAGCAGCGAGCCATCGCCCGGAAGCTGGGTATCAGCCGCAATACAGTTAAAAAGCACATTGAAAATCCGAATCTGGTATTTGAACCGCCACAGTCCCGCAATCGAAAAAGCCTGCTTGACCCCTACGGCGACAACATAAAGGCATGGATTGAGGAAGACAGCGATTACACTGCCACTTGGCTCTATGATCGCTTGAGCAATATGGGATTTGCCGGGAGTTACGAGATTGTCAAACGAAGAGTTAGCCGAATCAAAGAGAATTACCGTAAAGTGGCCTACATGCGTTTTGAGACCGAGCCCGGCTATCAAGCCCAGGTGGATTTCGGTGAATTTCAAGTGGAGAAGCCTGATGGTAGTGTGACAAAGTTATTTTTGTTCTCGATGATATTGGGCTACTCCCGAAAAATGTATGCGGAGCTAATTGAATGCTGTGATTTGCCGACTTTTCTTGATTGTCATATCCATGCATTTGATTATTTTGGCGGCGTTCCCGAGCAGATTCTGTACGACCGGATGAAGAACGTCTATATCGGCAAAATTGTGGGGAAAATGAAATTCAACGACACCCTGATGGGGTTTGCGCTGCATTATGGCTTTAAACCGGAAGTTGCGCCTGCGTATGCTGCCTGGGTTAAAGGAAAGATCGAACGTCCCTACAGTTTTATCCGTGAAGGGTTCTGGCGTGGATACGGGTTTATCTGTCTTGATACCGCCAATCGGGATCTTTTGACATGGTTTTCCAAAAAGGATGAACGGGTTCACGGCACGACGCACGAAGTTGTACAAGACCGTTTTTACCGTGAAAAGCCTCATTTGAATATGCTGTCGCGCAAAGCATTTGATACGTCCTATCGGATCTATCGCAAGGTGTTTAAAGACTGCACAGTTCGCTATGAAGGCAACAGTTATGTCGTTGCGCATGAATCTTGTCGGCAAACAGATAATACTGCGTGTCAAAGACAGCAAGATGAGGATCTTTTACAACGATTGCCTGGTGGTAACCTACGACACCCCTGAAGGGAAAGGTCATTTAGTTCAAGACAAACGATTCTATGAAGCTTTAAGAAAAGATCGTGAGATGAACAAGCATAAATATAAAAGCGGTCGTCGTATCAAGGGTCGGGCCAAATACACGATCAGTCCGAGCAAACCACAATATGCCATGGACGTTGAGGTTCGTCCCCTCTCAATCTATGACCAATCAGTCGAGGAGGTGCGGCCATGAGCAATACGCTTGTCTTGAATCGGATTGAGTCCAACCTGGCACGCCTGCGCTTGCCGAGAATCAAAGAGATATTGGAATGTGTTCTCAAGGTAGCCGAAAAGCAGGATAAAAGCCATCTCGGTTTTTTGGATGAGCTCCTTGAAGAGGAAGTGGCGCATAAGGAGCAAAGACGGGTTGAAACCTCCCTGAAGATCTCCGGATTGCCGTTTATCAAGAGCATCGATGAATTTGACTTTACGTTCCAGCCCAGGCTGGATCGACAAAAAGTCATGTCACTGTTTGATCTCACGTTTATCCAGCAAAAAGGGAATGTGATCTTTCTTGGACCGCCCGGTGTCGGCAAAACACACCTGGCCGTTTCGTTGGCATTAAAAGCCTGTCAGTTTGGGATGAGCATCTACTTTACCAACATGGAAGATTTGGTCAAGAAGCTAAAAAAGGATCATGAAGCCGGGCGACCAGGCAAGGGACGCAGCTATTGCAAATCGGCTTTGGTCGTCGTTGATGAAGTAGGGTATACGCCCATCGATCGTGAAGAATGCAATCTGTTCTTTCGGTTCATTGCCAACAGGTATGAAAAGGCCAGCACGGTCATTACCTCGAATAAGGCATTCTCTGACTGGGCGGAATTGTTCCACGATCCGATTATTATCACGGCGATATTGGACCGGCTATTACACCATAGTGTTGTGATCAATATTAAAGGAAACAGTTATCGTCTGAGAGGCAAGGTAAAAGACAATGAGGTGAATGAGCTTCAGAAGGTAAATTAATGTGGCTCAATTCTCACGACCGAAAATGGCTCAATTTTAAACGACCGTTGACACCAGTCTCATCCTGAACCTTTTTTATTTTAGCCTCAGTGGTTGTTATTGACATACAGTATTGAAATTAATAGTGTATCGACGAAACAACATCCCTCTAAATCCACCTTCAAAGGGGACTTTAAAGGAACAGCCCTTAAGCTAATGACATTGACTATCAAAGGCTATAATGAAAGTTGCACTTGTATGTAAAAAATACTCTCTGCAAGAGGGCGGCCTTGAAAGATATACATATTTTTTAAGCCGCGAATTGATTCGTGCAGGCCACGAAGTTCACGTTTTTGCAAACACCTGGCAGGAAGAGCCTGGTATCATTATTCATCGTGTACCAATGGTTCGCCTGTCTTCGCCTGCTAAGAACCTCTCTTTTGCCTTTTTTACAAACAGGGCTCTATCGGAAATAAAATTCGATATTATTCACAGCATGGAAAGGATTTTTTATCAGGACATATTCAGGGTTTCAGATGGCATTAACCCTGTCCAAATGCAGCAAAAATATCCTCATCCTGTTGTTCGCTTTATTAAAAAAATTGGTCCAAGACGGCTGGCCCTGAGTTATCTGGAGTACAGAATATTTGTGGATAAAGGCTGCAAGATCGTCATGACTAATTCCGAGCTGGTCAAAAGAAATATTATTGAGCATTACATGATGGATCCTGAAAAGATAGTTGTAATTTACAATGGGGTAGATATATCAAGATTCAATCCCAAAGTAAAAGAGAAATACAGAAAGAGTTTAAGAGAAAGGTACAGCATAAAAAAAGATGAAATAGTCCTTGTCTTTGTATCAAATAATTTTAAGCTGAAAAGGCTTGATTTGGTTTTAGAAGCCATGGCTCTTTTGAAAAATAATAGAATCAGGCTTTTTGTTATAGGGGCTGATAACCATAGGACATACCAAAGGTGGGTTGTTAACAATGGCCTGACTGATCAGGTTTTATTTCTTGGGCCAAAAAGAAATATAGAAAAATATTACGCTGCCAGCGATATATTTGTTTTACCTACACTTTATGATGCCTTTGCTAATGTCTGCTTAGAAGCAATGGCCTGTGGATTGCCTGTAATTACTACTGATTCCAATGGAGCCGCAGACCTTATTCTAGATAGAGAGAATGGTTATATACTTCAAACACAAAGGGCAGATGAACTCGCCGCCAGAATAAAGGCTCTTGAATCTGAGTCAGACAGGGTGAAGATGGGTACCGCTGCTGCTGCTGAAGCAGCAACTTTTACAATGAAAAAACATCTGTCTGAGGTGCTGAAACTTTACGGAAGAGTCAGGGGCAAAGGCTGAGAATGAAGGACTTTTCTTCATCCATAAATCGCATAGAAAAGAACCATATGATACTAAACAGGGATTACCTGGATCTCCTTAAAAATATTCAGTTTAATTCCTTTGAATCTGTTTGGGAATACTTGGGCGGTAAAACCATAAAAAAAATAAAAGCAAGGTCTGTAATACGTTTTGAAATTCAAATCGCTGGCCGAAAAAGGGTTTTTTATTTAAAACGTCACAATACTAAATTTGCTGGCCTGCAAAGGATTCTGGCATTATTTACCCCAAAACTGATTTCTTCGGAAGGAAAAAGAGAATTTGAAAATATATGTGATTTTCGGGAAGGTGGCCTTGGGACAGTTTCACCTGTTGCGGCAGGGGAAAGATTCGTTAAGTTTTGTTGGGCACAGTCTTTTCTCATAACAGAAGATTTTTCTCCCTTTATTTCTCTTGAGTATATGTTAAGGGACAACCCTGAGTTTTTTATGGGAGAAAAGGGCTCTTACAGAAAAAGAAATTTGATTAATAAGATCGGTATGTTTGCCAGAGAAATGCATAAAAAAGGGTTTAATCACTGCGATTTCAATGCCACCCATATATTGCTTCATTACAAAGACGAATCCGATGCCCCCGATATAGCTCTTTTTGATCTTCAGAGAGTGGACAGAAGCTCTGCCACACGGTTTAGATGGGTAATAAAGAGCCTTTCAGAGCTAAACTACACCTTGACTGAGGGTATTTTTCGCGAAGAAGATAGAATTTCCCTTTTATTATCTTACAAAGGTAAAAAAAAGCTTAATGCATGGGACAGGCTGCAATGGCTCTGGATAAAGAGAAAAACAGCAAGAATCAAAAGACATACTGAAAAGATACTCGCAAGAAGAGCTGAAAGAAGGAGAAAAGGGATAGTAGAAAGATAATTCGGGTCATTGATGTCCTGGCATATGACCCCCTATAAAATTTTTGCCCAGGGAGTGTCATAACTGCCTGTTTCAATCAGGTCAAGCATATGCCTGGCCATCTTTTCAGCATTAAATTCACTGTGAGCTCTTTTCATACCTGCTTCAGCAATTTTTTCCCGCTCCTGTTCATGTTTGAGATACCAATCAGCCAATTTAAAGAATTCATCAGCAGTATCAAAGTATCTTACATGCTCGCCGTCCTTAAAGAGCAGATCTGTATCCGGAACCCTTTTGGCTAATGTAAACGTGCCGCAGGAAATATAATTAATAAACCTGTCAGAATGATATAGCCTTACGTCATTTGCGATATTTATGCTCAAGCCTATTTTTGCGCCGCTAATGGCATAAAAGTAATCTATGCCTTCAACTCGCGGGATGCCAAAAGCTCCGTAAACTCTCGCGTTGGACATTTGACTAAGCCGCTGGACAAGATTGTATCGCTCGTTATAACGGTCAAGCCTGGTATGTGCAGGTTTACCTGTAAATATTATATCTGTTTTCCATTTTTCTTGGACCTGGTACCAGTATTGTATATCAGGGTCGCATATATTCGGCAAAAACGCGCAGCAAGGCACACCCTGGTCTTTATAAGCTTTCATAAACCTGCCGCAACTTGTTGTCATTACGATATCGGTCTGTTTAGCTGTTGCTATACGGCCCGGATTCTTTTCGGGAAACGGGTCATCGTCTCTGCTGATAAAAACAGCATCCCTGGCCGCATTGCGCATTTCCAAGACACTTTCAGCGTCGAGATACTTCATGCTTAATATAAGTACAATGTCCGGGTGATAGTGTTTGATCTGCTCTGCTAAAAGCACATCGGTTTTTTTCTTGGCAAAACGCCTGGCAATCTTTTTACTGGAGAAAGGACTGCACTGCATCATTATATTTCTGTAGCTAAATCTCTGGACATCGTGCCCAAGCCTGATCAACCCCTTTATCCACATTCGCGGTGACATCCGAATGGACTTAGGCGACTCATCCTTAAAGTCAGCTATTACAAATATTTTTTTTGGTTTTTGCATAAGTTACGACTAAATGGCCAAGTTGTCTGAATGAATTCTGATGATGTCATCTTTCACTTCAAAAATCCAATCGGGATGAATCTTCCGTATAAAGTTTTTCAATACATGTAGGGTCGGATAATCGTTTTCCCCCATAAAGCACCGTGCGTCATCAATAAGGAGAACATGGTTCTCCGCGTTTCTGTGATTTAATATACATTTCAACTCCTGTATGATAGGTGTTTCCAGTTCACCTTTTGTGGTGGATCCGCCTGACCAATGGGCATCAAGCCAGAATATACAGGGTTGCATTACGTTCCTTAGTATTTCCGGCAGAAGTTCTCCGCTTTGGCCACACATAATATGAACATGACTATAGCCCGAGAATTTCTTCTTGGCTTTTTCGAATAGAATATGGCTCAACTCAATTGAGAATATTTCTTTGAATCGATTAAGCATTGCATCAACCATATCGCCTCTGTAGGTTCCGGTTTCAATAAAGATTGCCGGGGAGAACCGTTCAGCATATTCTGCAAGCACCATTTGCTTCCCAAAATGCGGCATTGGCTGCACAGAGCCTTTTTTCTTCCACTCAGAATACTTTTTCTCAAATCTCTTGTGTCGTCTACGTCTTGCAAGAGATCCCAAAAAAGTCGTTCGTTCTAGGAAACTTTTTAACGTCGCGTACATTTTAACACCTCGCCAATAAAACGTGGTAGACTTATTTATCTGTTTTTCTTATGACTACCAGATAGTTGTTATGGTTCTGTAGTTGCAAGAAAATTTGTGGTTCTAAATTGTTCACATAGTTCTTTATAAGAATCTACTGGATAAAGGTATCCTGAAGGTGTAATTCGGGATATCTTCATGTTAACATCTTGAAAAAAGTAATAAAAGTCTTGAAAAAATGAACGGGTATCAATATTACATCCTCCAAATTCAAATGTAACAATAGGCTGCCATTTCGTTTGGAGTAAAACTCTATGAGTTGTCAGCCTTTTTCCCAACAAGATAGTTGTTGCCGGGTATATGTTTGATCTGCCAATTATGCCAAATAATGGCTCTGTTAGTATCTTTCCATTTGCTAAAAAAATCTACATTATTTACTTCTCCAAATTTTTCTTGATAAGCGAGGAGAAAAGATTTGAATTCTGATGTTAGAGATAAAACCGAATCTCTAATAGTGATTGGGGCCTCGCTTATTGACCATGTGGCAATAAACATGGAGTTACTTACTTCAATGTGATCTGTGATCAACAATTTTAATTGTTCAATATCCGATAGACATATTACTCCAGTTTTTGACTTTATAAATGTATCTAATGAATGGACTGGTAGTCCAATAGCCTTGAGAAAATACCTTTGTAATGCGGAAAATGATGGCAGATCAAAAATTATGTATTTCCCATGGAATCCCAAGTTGAAAAACAACCGACACATGCTCCCATAGCCACCCCCGAATTCAAAAACATAATCCGTATTATGAATATGGGCTCCGGTTTTTTCTTCAAATTGGGCCACATGATAAGCGTGATGGATCAAGTTACCACTGCTGTCTGGATAAAAGAGGTAAGGAAGAGGATGGCCTGTGGGAGATTCTTTGATTGCTGTGCGCCAGCGTGTATCCCAGTCCGTACGCTGCTTAACATAGTTTAACTCTGTTAAGATATAACGAGCCTTAGCAACAAACATAGTTCCAGAAATGACACCCCAACGCAAAAACTCTCTGGGGTTATGATTCAAAACAAGTGATCGCAAACGGTTCATATTGTTCACCCATTCCGCTTCCGAAGGGAGTAGGTTTTTAGTCTTCAATACTGGCAATTCACGAAAAGCCGTTTGGAGTTCAGAAAGAAACTCTTCTTCTTTGCTTGACGGAGCCGGCAACGCCTTATCCTTATTAAGGAGAACATACAACATTTTCTTAATCATACGCTGGAGCATTACTGTCACCTTAAGTATTTGTAATATCAATTTTACATGAAGACTTTTTAATATGTCCCTGTTCCTACGTTGCTAATTTTTTATTAGCCTAAAAGCCTTACTTCCGCAATGGGTCTCTTGCGGCTTGTCTTTTTCAATCGCCTCAATGTCAACACTGTAGCCTTCCTCGTATTGCCTGTTCAATGTTTCAACCGTATACTTTGCCAAGCCATCATACTCATTGGAGTCCTGATTAGTTGTGGTATTGACCATATTTACCTGTATCGCACTGGCGCAGTTTTTTTGGAAATAAAGCCGCGCAGGGAACTGGTTACTATTGTTCTGGCACCAGCGGCAATTCCATGACTCAAGTGTGTTTGGATTATAGAAATAACCAAATTTTTTCAAGATAGAATGTTTTTTAAAAACCTTGCCAAGGATATTCACCACTGGCGAGCTGGGTGCAAATATCTTTTCAATCAGACAGTTATTTTTACGACTGCATTTTATGATATTCTTGACAAGTTCGGACCTGTAAATCGTAGCGCATAGCTCGAAAGGGTATCGAGTACTCGGTGTTCGGCCTTGATTCCAGTTTATACTGTAAACAGTTTGGCCGGCAACAGTACTTTCGCTGATAGGGTCGTTACCTTTCTTTATGCTTTCCTCGCTGAATCTGAGTGAAAAGCCAAAAATATCCTCAGAGCGCTTGTCAAATGTTTCATCAATAACTTTGAAATCAACCGAGTCAAAATAGACCACATCATCAATGCCAAATAAAATATACTTTGTATCAACCTGATTTATAATTTTTAAAAGGTCGCCTTGGAAATCATTTTCCTTGATCACCAAGCAATCCGGGTATTTGCTGAAAAGCTGCTGGTATTGTTCTGCGAACAGCTCCTGCTTATAAATGACGTAAGTCTGTATCAATTCAGCCGGAAAATATCTGTACAAGCTTTCGAGGTAACCGTCGAGCTGTAGGGGACGATTTTTAGTAAACACAATGTTGCTTATTATCTTCATGTCTTGTTGATCTAATGAATCATCCGTGAGTATCTCACGGATTGTCTATGGCAATATAACTTCGTCACGAGTCGATGACATTGGTTATAGAATACCAGAGTAAATTTTTATACCGCTGCTTTTTGTTTATGCGGGTAGCCTGTTATCTTCGAAAATAGATTCCCCATTTTTTGGCTGTGCAGGCTTAAGGAATAATCTCTTTTTATAAACTTCCGCCCATTTTTCCCTATACGTTTTCTCAGATCAGCTTGCTGAATAAAGAGCTTCAGCCACTTGAGCCATTCATCTTCATTGTGTGCCAAAAAACCATTTTCGTGGTTATGCACAATCTCACAGTTCATCCCTACCGGCGAGGCCACTACCGGCACTCCAACAGCCATACATTGTAAAAGTTTAAAGGCGCATTTGCCGCGGCTCCATGGGTCATCCGACAGTGGCATAAGTCCTATGTCAAAACTGTGAAGGTCTTCGATCTCCTCCTCGTATTTCCAGAGCTTTTTGATTACTTTTAAGTGCCGGCAATCAAAAAAAGTATCGCATACGATTTTTAGTTGAACATCATCAAATTCCCGGCCAATCTCTTCCAGAACTCCTTTTAAATCCGCAAGATATGCCAGGGTACTTTTGCTTCCGATCCAGCCCAGGGTTACCGTTTTTTTTTCATCGTGATAAATTTTGGCACGATATCGTTTCATATCAATCGGGGTTGGTATAATACTAACCCTGCTGTGAGGAACCTCTTCACGCAGGTACCGGTTGCCGGCTATCACCCAATCAGCGTTATTCACCGTCCGGATAAACCGTTGCCTTCTCTGCCATGAATATGAGTTCATATGCTTTGAGTCCCTGTACATTACCGCATCGTCAAAGTCATATATGAGCGACTTACTGTGGCAACGGAGCAGCCGAAATTCAAGCGGGCCAAGCAGTTTTTTTTGTAACACTACCAGATCAAACCGGGACATTTTACGGAAAGCAATAAACCGTGTATAAAGTCTATGCGGAATTCTCAAAACCGTGCAAACATGCCCCATCTCCTCGAGATGAGGAATATATTGAAGAACCCGATAGCGACTGCTCGGAGCCCCGAATCTTTTTATTAAAAAAGCAATTCGCATCATTTAATACAGCGACAAAAGGCGTTCCGCCTCTCAAACCGTTCCTACCCTTTCTTGGGGCCCTTAACCAATTCCACTTCCATGCCCTCACCCTTGCCAAACCAGCAAGCAATGCGCGTTAAAGGAGAGGCAATATAGTGTAGCCTTTTTCTTCTTCCCTTTTTTTGTTTTGCGAAAATCTGTTTCCGCTCCAGAAAATCTTCCGGCAAGATTCGTCCCTGTCCCATAATATATTGCAGACTCTTGTCAAAATAGCGCGGCTGTACCAGCATAAATATTTGCTTCACTCTCAATCCCGCCATCTCAGCTAACCGGCGTATGGTTTTTGGAGAAAACAACACCAAATGACGAGGAGCTTCAAGGGGATACCAACAGTTGCCAAACAACAAAAAGCCAAGGCTCTCTATATTGGGAGTGCTGACAAGGATCTTTCCGCCCGGCGCCAGGAACTCGGCTGTTTTCCTTAAGATCCCAACCGGGTCAGGGACATGCTCGATAACCTGGCGAAGAGTGATAACATCAAAAGAGGCCTTATCATAATCAGCAGAAAAAACATCTCCATGATGGACTTTTAACCCTTGTCGCCGGCATGTCTCACAGGCGTTTTGGCTGAAATCTATACCCCGAACATGCCAGCCTAACTGTTGATGTCTATATAGAAACTTACCTCCCCCACAGCCTACATCAAGCAATCGATTTTCACCAAACGGAGAGAGTGTTCTTTTCATAACAACGCAGGAAAGTTGCGAAAATAGAAAGCGTATAAGCGCCCCTCCCTCAGGCTTGTCCACTGAGAAATGATATCGTATGGCAAGCCGGTTGATTGGTGATTGTTTCTTTTTTGGATAGGCAGCGTGACAGCTATAGTCCTCTGGATAATACCTCCCTACGTCAACCGGGACAGGATCGAGATAAACCAGTGAACAGGAAGCGCAACGCACATAGTTGAAATTCTCTTGCCGGGGGACCAATCGGTCATATGCCCGCACAAAGAACTCTTTTTGGGTATTTTTACAAAGGGGACAACTTTGGGTTGTGATTGTTATTTTATGCTGAATCTTGAATGCCTGATCTACCAGATCTTCCGGGGTCCAGGACAGAAGGCGGGTTGGCAAGACGGGTAAACAGGCGTCGACAAAATCGACCATCTCTTGATGGTTAAAACAGGAAACCAGCGTGCGAGTGATTCTCAAGAGACTGTTTTTCAGCAACGCCGGAGAGCCCTTCCAGAAAATGGCTATCTCGTCGGTGTCAATCAGGTAAAACTCAAATTTTGAGTCAGTATCCCTGACCAGAATATTGGAGCCTTTGAGATCCATGTGATAGACTCCACGGTAAAACATTTTTTTCAGAAAAATTGCCAGTGCTTGCAGACACCTTTTTTGTTTTTCTTCAGATGCTTCCCGCATATAAAGCACTATATTACAGGCAGAATCAACAAACCGGCTCAGGTAAAAGGAATCGCCACCACGGCCTTCAATGTAGCACAATGGCTCAGGGGTTGTTATAAAACGATATATCATAGCAAGGGACCATCGAAAACTCTTCTTCCCCTTACTCACCCCCAACAAACTCTTGAGCGAATCCTTGGGGCTGCGCCGTTTATAATATTTGATACAAATATCCTGATGCCTGACCACCCGTACTGACCGGGAATCCTTGAGTACCTCAACCTGGTTTCCGTAAATGAATTTCAGGGGCGAAGACAGAAAAGATTCGGGGATCAGGTGCTGATTTTTTCTAAGATAAACACCCCGGTACCGGGAGGATTGAAGCGTTAACCGATCAAAGTATTTATTGATTTTTCGAAACTTACGTACCTTTCGGTCGGCTACGATACTGGAACGCTTGAGAATGAGACGCTCAAGCTGCTTTCCATCATGCCGGATAAAAACCCGCGCTTCCTGACAACTCCCCAGGTATCCTGTCAAAAAAACCAATTGTTCTTTAACTCCCAGACGGAAAAAATGTGAGAGCGCCAAATCAGCCAGATTTTTTAGTCTTCTGCTATCAGTGATTTTTTTGAAACCGCCTCTTTGAAAGTCGGCCATCTTCAGATCAGGGCCGCTCTTGTCAAGGCGGAGGATGAAATTCCCTCCGTGCAGGTCCCCATGATAAAAACCGGTTTCATGCATGTTGTGCACTACTTCTCCAAGCCTTTTAAGTACCTGAACCCTTGCTTTATAGTCCAGGGCGTCAAACATAGTATTGAGCGGAGCATACTCATCATGGGCCACGGAGACAAGATAAGCCAGGCCTCCGGCAATGCCCATGGCAATTGGGACGATAGTAGGGAGACCTTCCTCAAAAAGTCTTATCCAGTTTTGCCATTCTTTTTTTGCCTTCCTGGTACGCATGCGCTTGATATAGAACCCGCCGGCCTGGTGAAAATAGACACCCCTTTCATGACCTTCTTTGATTACCCTACCTTCTTTGATTAGAGATTCAGGGTCCTCTAAACTATATTTGTTGAAGAGGTGAGTTTGAGCTTCCGGGATTTTCCAGTGGATATTGTTGGCGTGCGATGTCATCTCTGTCAGAAAGTCCTTTTTTCGCTTGTGTGACTACTCAGGTTGTTAGGCTCAAGGTTTACGGAAGAACCATCTGATTTCAGAAGAACTTTGAAGGGAGCTTCTGCATTCCGTCCCAGAGAACGAAGATATTGTGTGTTAACAGTTTCCAATGACCTTATTCGTGTATAGCTTGTCTCGTATTAGAATACAGCGCTCAACTTTGAGCGAGCCGTTTAGGTTTAATTATCAAGAGAATCATCCATAAGTATTTGTTCAGTGTTTAAATCCTTTAGAGCTTTATTGATGCGTGTCAGACCTTTTTTGATAGTGCTTTTCCTGGCGCCTAATTCCGGATGAAGCACCATGGTGGCGTGATTTAGATGTATGACGTATTTACTGAGGAATGCTGATTCAAGAAAAACCATTTTATAGCCATTATCTTCAAGCTTTTTATGCATTATCTTGCCGGCGGTGTCTTTGCCATCAGAAAACGAGAGATTGTTTTTTCTTATTAAGTCCATCCGGTAAAGGGCCAAATGGCTTCGCAGGTATAAGTAGTTTTTTCCTTTTCCTTCCAGGGCGTGATCTGTTTTGCCGATCAGGCGGTAGTAAACGCTTTCCCACTGGTACTCAATAGCCTTGGCCAGTCTTTTAATAAAAGGTTTATTCTCAAGTTTCCATGAACCGACTCCGGCAACAATTGATTCTTTTTCTATTTCTGCCAATAAAACATCAAGCCAGTCCGGATGTTTAACAAAGGTATCTGTATGCATGGAAAGAACATAAGGCGTGGTAACCTTTTCCAGTGCAAGGTCAAGAGCTCTTGCGTGAGATAAAGATGGACTGTCGTCCTGTTTTTTCTTTCTTTCAATGAGCGTCATGTATTTAAGGCTTTTCAGATATTCCAAAGATTCGTCTTGAGAATCATTATCAATGACGATTATGCTGATTTTTTTCGGATCAGTATATTTGCGCAAAAGGCGCAGGCATAGCTTGGTGACTTTAAGTGTTTTATAGTTCGGTATTAAGGCTGTTACTATTGGATTAGACATATTGGCATATATGGAAAATTGTAAGCCGTGAACGGCTACTTATTTTTTATAAACTCGAAAACAGCAATCATGTCCCCTTCTTTATTCGCAAATATTTTGCCGGGTTCGAGTTTTAGCGTTAATAATGTGTTTTTTATTTTTTCATAATGCTTTTGTTTTGTTTTTAAAGCAACAAAATCATCAGATGACCACTGCGGTATTGTAAGATTATCAGAAACATCCCATTGCATAAATTTTTCTCCGGCATAATATGATAGCCGGGAATTATTTGTATAAAGATTTGATTGCTCTGGCCTGTTGTCTCTTAGCCATGTACCGGCCGAGACAATATAGGCCTTTGATTGTTTGGGTGGTATAAATGCATAAACAAACATAATTAAGAAAGCAAGTGCGAGTGCAGGAAATAAAAAATTATCTTTAAAGACAGCTTTTTTATCCAGCCATTTCTGCATAATATAATAAAGGCTGAATGGTGCCCAGAGCAGCAAAAGCAGGCTTGCAGGCATTAAAAAGCGGGATGATATGAAAAACTTTTGGCCTAAAAATATGGCAGGTATAACTAAATTCAATATCGAAAAATATATTATCACTTTTTTTATGCCTTTATCCGCAGGCATAAGTCTTTTCCAAAAAGCGTGGCCGAAAAGCAATGTATGTACAGGCCAGAGAGTCGCCACCAGTTTGTATAAATATATCCCGGTCAGCCCGGATATGACCATGGTTAAACCAAATTTCTTTGAATATTTGTTAAGAACCGTCTGGCTGATAATTGCTGCTTTTTCATTGATATTGGTACTTAACAATATTAGGCCATTTTGCAGTTGATACCAAAATTCGCTTAACCTTCCAAGCTGGGCAATATCTCTATTCGGTATATTGAGCCACCAAACAATTATTATGGATATTGCTATGATATTGAGACTATATGCTTTAAGAGTATTTCCAAATTTATTCCAGAATGCTGTTTCCTTTCGGAATAGGAGAACCAGAGGGCCGAAGCAGCATAGCACCAAGCCTTCAGGCCGAAACAATATTGCAACGCTTATAAATATTCCCCAGCCCAAGGCATGGCGCCATTTTAGGTGTTTATAAAAACGAATAAAATTTAAGAGGGCTAATAAAGAGAACGCCCAATAACCAAACCCCCGAACAATATAGTGCTGATAGTGATGTAATTGCGGATGGCTAAGAATAATAAGTGCGCCTATAAATTGCACGATACGTGAACCGCCCAATTCCTTGATAAGAGTGATAAAACTGGTTACTATTATAACAAGAAGAGCCGCATTCAATACATAGGTTGAGTTTTCGAAAGATAAATGGGTTAGTTTGGACAGCCACGCGATAAGTATTGAATAAAAAGGCCAGCTATAATGTTTTATCGCCTCTTGCCACCCACTGTTTGCAAAAGCCTCAGCAGTTTGCAAATATAGAATTCCGTCATTATTTATGGGGTTCTGGGTGTTGACAGCGATGAACAGGGTTATCAGGCTTAATATCCCCGCAATCGGCCGGATATAATTAAACTGATCAATCAGGTAAATGCCGCGTTTTATGTGGTCTTTCATTTATTATCTTTTCAAAGTTGACGGCTTCGTAAAAAAGTCTTTTGCGAAAATCATCGCTTTTTTTTACCACGTGCTCTTCTTTTATCTCTTTGGCGCTGGCGTCTGGCCAGATCTTCAGGATACAGTTCTGGATAGTGCCTTTTCCATCGTTTGTGAAACCATAACCATTGCTCTGGATATAAGCTAACAATTTTTTCAACAGAGTCTGTCATAATCTGTGTATTTGTGCGCAAGTCGCGGCGCACGTCATCAGTTTTATTTAATTTTAATGGGGGCTCCACAACAACTGTTAGCTCAGTATCGGATTCTCTTATACAGTAAACTGGCAGAACCTGACAATTATATCTTGCGGCCAACAAGGAGGCTGCATATGTGGCATTGGTATTACGGCCAAAAAAAGTGACGTCAACTCCTTCTCTGCGAGAAGTCCCCTGGTCGATCAGCAAGCCCACCATTTTGCCTTTACGTAAGGTCCGAACCAGTTTGATCATGGCTCCTTTTTTTCTGATAATGGTATTCCCTGTACTTGTTCTGAGCTTATGAATTATCCGTTCAATAATATAAGGCTGATTTTGCGCTACCACTACTTGTGACTTTTGTAAATAACTTGACAAAAAAAGATGGCACATCTCCCAGTTTCCTATGTGAGCTGAGATCATAATAACGCCTTTAGGGCTTTTTATCGTATTTAACAGATTTTCTTTTCCTCTTATTCTAACTTTTTGCAAAATATCTTCTTTTGAAAAACAAGTCATTTGACAGATTTCCAAAACAGTAATTCCCATGTTTTGAAAAATACGAAGAGTGAGTTTTCTTATATGATCTTCCGACCACTGTGGGTGAGTAAATTTTAAATTGCGTCCCACAATGCGCCTGTGGCGCGCATCAAGCAGGTATGCAAGACCCCCTAATATATTTCCCGCTTCGACAATATACTTTTTGGGTATACCAACAATTAAAGTTTTTATTGTTCCTGAAAGACCATTGAGTTTTGACATTTTCGATTGGCGCTGCATTTCATTTTTTCCAGACATATATTTCAACAAAAACCGAGCATTTATTACGAGAATATAGAATTTACCGCATCCATTACTTGTTCCACGCTGATCTGTTTCATACAGTCAATTGTGTTGCACTGCCTTTTAAAGCATGGGCTGCATTCCAGGTCTGCCCTGATAATTTTATGGCCATCACCAAACGGGCCGGTTCTCCCCGGCGCTGTGGGCCCGAAAAGAGCCACAACAGGCGTTCCTATGGCTGCGGCGAGATGCATGGGGCCTGTGTCGGTTGAAACAACAATGGATGTTTTTTCATAAAGCGCAGCCAGTGTTTTCAAGTCGGTCTTGCCGGCAAGATTGGCGGCCCTGTTTTTCATGTTTGAAATAATATCCTCGATTCCTTTGCTATCTTCCCGGCTTCCTGTAAAAATTACATCAGCCTTTGCCTGCTCAATCAGTCTGTCTGCAAGGTTTGCAAATTTCAGATTATCCCAGAGCTTTGTTTCCCATTTAGCCATTGGATTTATTGCAACAAGGAGCTCAGGTGTTTTTATGCCGCAGTGCATCAGCAGATCATTTGCAGCATCGCGATCCTGGTCGGAAACCGGAAGATTAAACACAACCTCACGAGATTGAATCCCAATAGATTCTAAAAGCATCATCCCCCTGGTCAGAGCATGAACCTCCATGTCAACCGGCTTAATACATTCATTTAAGAATATATAACTGTGTTCCTGGTGCTCCATGCCTTTGTCAAAGCCGATTTTTCTTTTGCCTTTAGCCAGTCCTATTAAAACTCCGCTTTTAAGCAGGACCTGGAAATCAAGTATTATGTCGTAGTTAGTATCACGCAACTGCTTAATAAAACTGCAGGCCTCTCTGATATTTTTAAGGGGAGAACGCCCGGCAAGACCTTTCAGCCATGTCTTTCTTTTTGAAACAATTATCCTGTCAAGCGCTCTGTGCCCTTTGATAACGTCATGTGCCGCCTCTTCCACCAGCCATGTAATATGTGCGTCAGGATACTGTTTTCTAACAGCATTCAGAGCAGGAAGGGTATGGATCACATCGCCGATGGCGCTCAATTTTACAATGAGTATCTTCACAAAATCTTAACCTGTGCGGTTAGTATTTATCGTGTTTTGTCAATGAGTTGTTGATTATGAAGGAAGCATCGTAGGGGCGGCTTTACGCCGCCCACCAAATCGATTCGGGCGGGGTAAACCCGCCCCTACTCACTCTTTAACCGTGAACTGGGAACGGTTACCTTTGTCAGAGTCTTTGAATCCATTTTTTAAACATAACGTCCTGTATATTGTATCTGTCGTTTTTTGATATTATATCCTTTTTAGTCAGGCTATCCAATGCCTTCGATATTTGAGATCCGCTTTTTAAACCCGCTCTTTGAATAGCATCTGCATAAAATATGTCTTTGCCGGCATTTTGGATAATGAGCTTTAATGTCTTTTTCTGATTTAACGTCAAAGAATCCCAAAGATTCAAAAATTCATTTTCATGGCGATCTATAAGCTGGGTTTCAATTTTACTGATAAGTTCCATGTCCAATTCTTTTTCATCCCATAAATGAAAAAAGAACTGCTGAATATACATTGGATGATTTTCGCATACTTGAATCGCTCTTTCGATCAATTCTTTATCAATATCAAATTTTTTTCCGGCAAAGAGTTTTTTCACCCACGAAACATAATGGCTGGTCCCAATTTTTTCCAGGGGATAACTTTCAGCCAGCTTGTAAAAAGCTCTGCTGCTGGAATTAAACATTTGCGACAGGATGTGCCTTTGGCTGCCGGCAAATATATAACAAACATCTTTATGCTTCTGAATTATTTTTCTTAATCTTTTTTCAAACTCATCAACCGCATAATTAGAAATTTCCTGAAACTCATCAAAAACAACCACTATCTTTCTCTTTTTTGAATAATCGGCAACAACCTGCATTACTTCTTCCAATAATAAACTTTTGTCACCTGAATCAAAAGCAGGTGTTATTGTGGGCAGATTTGTTGCAGGATCAACTGAAAAGCTGAATCTTGCTGAGCGAAAAATATTTTTTGCAAGATTTAAAAGCTTTTCAACTCTGGATTCTATTTGTCCAAAACTTCCAAACATAGCGGAAATAAAGTCTTTTTCAGTTAAAGTTCCGTATAGATCAATATAGATTTTTCCTATGCGGCTTTTCTTTTCATCAAGTTTTTTAAAAACCTGATAAATAAGGGATGTCTTTCCAAATCTTCTGTGTGAATAAAGCAGAACATTTTGAGAATTATTTATGTATTTCAGCAAATCATTTTGCTCTTTTTTGCGATTGCAAAAAGAATCACCGCTAACAATATTAGTGTATGAAAAAGGGTTATCCATTTTTCACCTCAAGTTAGTTGTATCTATGTAAACTATATAATACATCATTGGTGAAATAACAAGATGAATTTTACAAAAGTTCCTTTACAACTTCAAAAACCATATCAACGTCTATCTGATCCATGCACTTTAAATGACCTTTGGGGCATTCTGGTTTCAGGCATGGGCTGCAATCGATTGGAACGCGCACAATCCTGCTGTTTAAGCCTTTTGGTCCTGTTGTGACAGGATTTGTGGAGCCGAATATGGCGATCAAATGGATATCAAGGGCGGCCGCGACATGCATCAAGCCTGAATCGTTTGTAATAAAGAGATTGCACATATTTATCAAGGCTATTGCCTCTTCAAGTTTGGTTTTACCGCAGAGGTCAACCGGCGGATGCTGCATCATCTGTGAAATTCTTATACCCAGTTCTCTATCTCCTGGACCGCCAAAAAGAAGTATGTTAGCCCCAAAAACTTCATGTATTTTATCAGACAAATCAGCATAACGCTCCGGAAACCACTGTTTGGCCGGCCCAAAAGTGGCGCTTGGGTTAATTCCAACCAATCTATCTGCCCTTGATATGCCATGTTCTTCCAAAATTTTTGCGGCGCGCTTTTGATCCTTGTTATTCACAACAAGATCCAGCCTCGGGCCGTCTGTATCCAGACCTACTCCCTGAAGAATGCCGAGATAATATCCGGTTTGATGTATCTTCTTGATTTGAGGCCTGCAGGGAACAGAGTGGGTCAGCAAAAAACCTCTTACATCTCTATTATACCCGATTCTGCATGGAATGCCTGCAAAAAATGTAATGAGAGCGGCTTCAAAGGCGTTTTGCAGCAGGATTGCCGCATCAAAACCGTGTTGTTTCAAATCCTTTGCAAGCTGCATTTTACCGGCAATCCCCTTATGCTTTCCTACTTCGTCATATATCAACAGTTTATCCACATAAGGACTGTTTGAAAAAATCGGCGCAACCCATGGCTTGGTTAATATGCTGATTTCGGCATCAGGAAAGTTTTTCCGGATCGCCCGGACAGCAGGTGTGGTCATAACAGCGTCGCCAATCCAGTTTGTTGAACGGATAAGGAGTCGCTTGATATTTTTTATTTGTATTGGTTTTATCGCCATTTTTATGGAACACGGATGACACGGATTTTCATTGTCTTGTCTGTATGGGTCTGCGGCTAAATCTTTCTTGGCCATTGGCAGTATGGTTTTGTCTTCCAGCGTTGATGAACCCAGAACCACTGATCAGGGTATTGACGGATAATTGATTCTATAACCCTGTTATACTGCTGTGTGTTTGCTTCAATATCTTTTGTCTTGTCTTCTGTTTTTATCAGAGGCACTTCGCGACAGAATTTTGCTTTAAAGCCCAGTCCTTCACGCACTAAAAAAACCGGAATAACCGGCGCTTCAGTCTTTAGGGCCAGGAGGGCCAATCCTTTATTAGTGCAAGCTCTGGCGCCAAAAAAATCGACAAAAACCCCTTCATACCAATCAACGTTCTGATCAAGTAAAATGACAACCCCTTCCCCTTTTTTTAAACTGCTTAGAATCTTGCGCATTGAATGCCTTGCAGGGATCAATTTTGCTCCAAAACGGGTCCGGGTATTTATAAAAATCGTATCCAGGGGTAAAAAATCAAGGGGACGAAAGACTATGTTGATATTGCGGCCGGTCATGGCCCCAATAACGGGCAGAAGTTCCCAGTTTCCGATATGAGCGGTAAGAAACAAAACGCCTTTGCCCTTTTCAAAAGCAGCTTTGAAGTTGGATAATCCATTGATGCAAAAATGTTTGTTAAAATCTTTGCTGTTTAGCCTAAAAGACCATCCTATTTCAAAAAGAATTTGGCTGAAATTTTTAAAAACACTCCTGGCAAGAGCTTTAATCTCATATGAACCTTTTTCACGGCCAAAAGAACGTGTCAGGTTGTTTAGCGCTATTTTCCGGTGCTTTTTATCAAATAAAAACAGAATTCGCCCGATAAAGTTGCCCAGCTTGAATGCCGTCTTGCGAGGGATAAGGCCCAAAAGTTTAAACAGACCGGCAATGACTTTGTATGTAATCTCTTGTAAATTAAACATGCAGGCCCGACTCCCATGCCTTGGCGTGCTTAAGAAAGACATACCATGCTGAATTCATGGCAATAACAAGCCCGGGGATGCCGTCTAAAAAACCGAGTTTCCATAAATAACACTCAACAAATTTGCCAAGGGCATGAACTGTCCCGGCCAAAACAAACCAGCCGCCTGTGGGGCCGCGATCAACGGAATAAATATCGGAAAACCTGTTAATTGTTGCAACATGATCTGAAATATTCCGGTAAACATGATGAAGAATCGGTTCAGAGAGCTGCTTTATCTTTCCATTAACAATTAGCTGTTCGTGAAGGCCCTCCCCTTCCCACATGCCTTTGCCCCTGCGGACAAGACGCACCTTGCGATCAGGGTACCATCCGCCATGTTTTATCCATTTGCCGAGATATCTGGATAGTCTCGGCATGGAAAAGCCGGATACATCAGAGCCGGCATTTTTAATGGCATGCTGCATCTCTCTTGCAAAAGAGTCTGATATTTCCTCATCAGCGTCAAAGTTGAGTATCCATTCACACGAAGTATGCTCCATCGCAAACTGTTTTTGAGCAGCATATCCGGCCCATTCATGAAAAACTACTTTTGCTCCAAGCTTTTTGCAGAGATCCTGAGTGCCGTCAATGCTTCCGGAATCCACAACAATCACTTCATCGGCAAACTTTGCACTATTGAGCAGACGACCGATCCGATCTGCCTCGTTTTTTGCAATAACAGCTATGCTTATTTTTTTCATAGTAATAGTTCAGCCACTAAAGCCTGTATATAGTCGACCACTCGACTACTCGACTACTCGACTATCCCTTCAAGCCTGTTTTTAATAAAATCAACAAAAGCATTTTCATCCTCTCCGAGGGAAAGCTCTATGCCGACAACAACAAGTTCTACAGGCCATGAAGTTTTGCCGGAAATCCGCACATAGTCCTTTTCAGTTGTGAGGATAAATTCAGCCTGAGCATTAATTGACGATTGCATGATTGTTTGCAGATCAGTTTTCGTATATTTATGGTGGTCCGGAAATTCAAAAAAATCGATTAAATCGCATTTAAGGTTTTCAACTGTTCTACGAAAATCATTATTTCCTGCCAACCCTGAAAATGCAATGACTCTGCGTCCATGTAACAAACCAGAATCAAAGTTTTGCAGCTCGATTGCATAGGAATTTCCTTTTTTCACCCCCTCCCAAACCATCCCCCTTGAAGGGGGAGGGCAGGATGGGGGTTTATAAAGATTAGGAACATAAAAAGACCTGAAAACAGGTTTGCCTGGCGCCAGGTTTTTAATTTTATCCATAGTAACTTGTCTGATGTAATCGGGAACAAAATCAGACCTTGTTAAAACAAATGTATCACCTCGCTTTAATGCAGAAATCGGCTCTCTTAAAATGCCTCTTGGCAGCAGATAGTTGTTGCCAAAAGGATGCCCGCAATCCAAAAGGACAATATCAATGTCTCGCTTCAGATTAAGATGCTGGAAAGCATCATCAAGCACAATAACATCAGGATTAAATTCCTTTATGGCCAGCCAGCCTGCCTTGTATCTGTTTTGACCTACAACGACAGGTATGTTATTCACCTTTGCGGCCATCATAAATGGTTCATCACCCGCCTTTTCAGACTCCATTAATATAGTATGCCCGTTGCTTACAATTCCTCCTGTTTTTTCCGCTCCACCCTTATATCCTCTGCTGATTATGGCTACCTTATAACCAAGGCTTTTAACAAGTTTTGCCATATATATAGTCATAGGGGTCTTGCCTGTACCACCAACCGTCAAATTGCCTATGGATATCACAATGCAGGGAAGTTTTTTGGGCTTTAAAATACTATTTTTGTAGAAAGCCTCTCTTAGCCTTACAGCTCCCCCATAAAAAAGAGAAGCCATAAACAAAAAAGACCCAAAAGAGAATAATCGGTCTTTTCTGTTCCCTGTCATAATTGTTTCTATCTTTTTTCTGATCCTTGCCATCACCTGATTATCCATTTGACATGGGTCGAGTGGTCGAGTGGGAAATTGGTCGAGTGGTTGATTACTCGACTACTTGACTATTTACAAACTTTATCACATTCAAAGTTTTTTTAACAGCTCCTTTGTTGGCATTAAAGACTTTGAAAGCCATGCTTCCCATTTCTCCAGCTTTCTGATTGTCAGTCAGCAATTCCAATACAATGTTATATATGCCTTCTGCATCATTCACAGAAATAGCTCCTCCTGATTCGACAAGCATATCTGATATATCTGCGAAATCGCTCATGTCCGTCCCAAAGATAATCGGTCTGGAAAATGCCGCAGGCTCAAGAGGATTGTGGCCGCCACATTTTACAAGGCTTCCCCCCACAAAGGCTATATCTGCTATGGCGTAAAGCATTTTTAATATCCCTATCCTGTCAACAACAATTACATCCGGTTCAGGCTTTTTTTCTTCAAGATCAGACATTGTAACCGCAAAAAAACCCGCTGATTTACAAATTCGGCATACTGATGCAGCGCGATCCGGATTTCTGGGGACAATAATAAGGATAAGGTCAAGATATTTCTTTTTTAGTCTTGAAAACGCGTCAAGAAGTATTGCTTCTTCCCCGGAATGCGTGCTTCCTGCCAGCAGGATTTGTTGAGACGGCTTGACAAGCAAAGATTGTCTTAATTTATTTAGTTCTTTCCGGCCGGCAAAATCGTATTGCTGGTCAAATTTTATGTTTCCGGTTATTGTTATCCTGCCCGGCGGGATCCCGAGGAGGCTGAAGCGATGGGCATCCTCCGAAGACTGAACGCAAATTTTTGAAAAGGATAAAAAAAGTCTTTTAGAAAAGAATAAAAACCGTTTGTATCCAAAATATGATTTTTTTGAAAGCCTTGCGTTTACGAGGATCACAGGAACATTGCGCCTTTTCATTTCAAACATAAAATTCGGCCATATATCAGACTCAACAATAATAACGATGGCCGGCTCAACCTTTGCCGCAATATGTTTTACCGAAACCAGCAAATCATAGGGAAAGAAAAATATTGAATCTACATTTCCTTTTAAAAGATTATTTGCTATTTCAAACCCTGTTTTTGTGGAGGCTGAAAAAACAATATCCTGATGTTTGAAACAACTCTTTATTTTTTTAATTAGAGGGACAGCGGAAACAACCTCGCCAACAGAAAGAGCATGTATCCATATCGGTCTGTTGTTGCCCTTTTGTAATCTGTTTTGGCTTATGGCTTTTGGAAGCGGTGAAATCCCCAGCCTGTGAAGAATCGTTTTCCGCCTTTTATCACTTGTAAGCACAAGCGGAATTATCAGGGGAAGCCCAATGGTAATTCCTATTACAAGAAGCATATTATATAAAAGAATCAAGGCTTTCGCTCCGCTAGTAGTCGAGTAGTCGAGTGGTCGAGTGGTCGAGTGGTCAAGTGGCTATTTCCTTTCTTTTTGAGTTTTCAGGTATTTTATGTATCCATTTAAAAGTCGAATAGCAGAAACAACTTCATTGATTAAATATTCACATTCTTCCTGGTCAATATATTCACACTCCTCTGCTGTGAGAATATGGTCCATTAATTCATAAAGTGAACCACGGGATTGTCTGCAAAATTGTATGTTCTCCTGAAAATGATAACGTCCGTAGCCTTCTGCAATATTAGCAGTTGAAGACCTGGAGGCACGGATCATCTGATCAACTAATCGGTATTTTTCTTCTGCAGTAAACTTTTTGCATAATTTCCATATAGTGACTCTAATATCACGACACTTTTGCCAAACCTTCAACTCACGGAAATCGTTCTTTAACTCCATATTTATCCCCCACTCGACCATTTCCCTACTCGACCACTCGACCACTTCCCTACTCGACCAATTGCGAAGCGAAGCTGAGCTATTCGGCATTAAGCAATATAAGTGCGCCAAAACATAAAAAAATAAGGTTTGCCGCCCATGCGGCAATAACAGGAGGAAGCATTTCTCCATATCCGAGCGATATACAAAAGCTATAAGAAATCCAGTAAAGAAATGCTATCCCTATGCCGCATGCAATGATGACGGGAAGACCTTCCTTGATTTTTTCTCTTACAGCAATGCCTGTGCCTATCATGCACATAATAATGCAAACAAAGGGAAAGGCTGTCTTGGCATAAAGATCCACTCTGTAACTTGTAGCATCATATCCTTCTGCTTCAATCTTTCTGATATATGAGATCAGCTCCGTGAAACTCATATCTTCCGATTTTTTTACAACCCTCATTAAATCATCAGGCATGAAATCCAACTTCTCAATAATCTTTTCATGAAAGCTTATCGCGTAGTTATCATCTTTCTTA
>JAPVVG010000134.1 GCA_028571455.1 Desulfobacteraceae bacterium
CAAACATCTCAAAAATCTTAAGTTAGATGAAAAGGAGTTTGTCAGGGCCGAAGCTATCATTAATTCAATGACGCTCCAGGAACGGCGTCAACATACAATAATAAATGGGCAGCGACGAAAAAGAATCGCCAGAGGCAGCGGAACAACTGTTCAGGATATAAACAGGCTGCTGAAAAATTATACTCAGGTTATGACGATGATTAAGAAATACAACAAAGGCGGCATGCGCGGGATAAGCCAGGGCATGCTGCCGATTTAAAGGAGAAAAAAAGATGTCGGTTAAAATCAGACTGGCCAGGTTCGGCGCAAAAAAAAGACCAACTTACCGAATTGTAGTAGCTGACAGTGAAAGTCCAAGGGATGGCAAGTTCCTGGAAACCGTTGGCACATATAACCCATTGCTTGATCCTGCTGAGGTTTCATTCAAGGGTGAGCGTGTAAAGTACTGGATAGATCAGGGAGCCATTCTTACAGACACGGTAAAAAGTCTTTTAAAAAGGAAAAGTTTTTTTGCAAATCCTGCACAGTCATAGTATTATATAATATATTTAGGCATCCTTCACGACAAGTCAAAAGTAGTTTATCCCGCGATACGCGGGATTAATCTTGTATTTTGGCAGTGAAATTTGAAACTCGAAATTTGAAATTGGGAAAAACACAAAGAAGTAGATGCGTTACCTAATTTCAAATTTCGAATTTCCAGTTTCGATATCGGCATTCAATTCGAGAATATACGCTTTTTCGAGAAAAGTGTAAACTGGTGAATGAAGGATGTCTATATTTATTCCCTCAATCTCAAAAGTAAAAAATAAGGAGACGGAGCTATGAAAGATCTGATAAAATACATTGCGCAAGCGCTGGTTGACAATCCGGATCAGGTAGAGGTTTCAGAGGTAGAGGGTAGCCAGACCTCGGTTTTAGAACTTAAAGTACTCAAAGAGGATTTAGGCAAAGTTATCGGCAAGCAGGGCCGTACTGCGCGGGCAATGCGGACCATATTAAGCGCTGCTTCCGCCAAGATAAAAAAACGCACGGTCCTTGAAATCATAGAATAATATTGTGGAGAAAAATAACCTTCTCCTTATCGGAAAGATCGTTGGCGTCCATGGTCTTAAGGGAACCGTCAAGGTTTGTTCTTATGCCGAGTCTTTATCTGCTTTTAAGCCAGGCGGTTTGATTCTCGCAAGAGCTAATAAAGGCCGGGATAAAAGTTATATGATACAATGGGTTAAACCCCATACACGAACTATTCTTTTATCTCTTAAAGGGGTGAATGGCCGCGACATATCTGAAGCCCTTGTCGGTTCCGATCTTTTCATTGAAAAAGCAAATCTTTCGAAACTTGAAGACGAGTCATATTACTGGTTTGATATTATAGGGCTTTCTGTTTATACAACCGATGAAAAATTTATCGGCCGCGTTGAATCGATAATTCCTACAGGAAGCAACGACGTCTATGTCGTCAAAAACAATGATGATGAAATACTTATTCCAGGTCTCGAATCTGTGGTTAAAAAAATTGATCTTAAAAAGAAAATCATGCGGGTTGACCTGCCTGAAGGTTTGTGAAGCGATCTTTGACAAATGATTAATTTTATTGCTCTTACTATTTTCCCTGAAATGTTTAATTCATTTTGGAGTTATGGGATTATTAGAAAGGGGATAGAACAAAAGAAGATTTCTGCTTCAACCATAAATATCAGGGATTTTGCAGAAGGCAAACACCGGGTTACTGATGACAGGCCTTATGGCGGCGGTTGTGGAATGGTCATGAAGCCTGAGCCTCTGGCAGGTGCTATCCGGGCTGCAAGAAAGAAAGCTCCATCTGCGAAAACCATACTGCTGACTCCCCAGGGGCGTGTTTTTAATCAAAATGTTGCCTGTGAATTTGCATCGTTTGAAGGGCTTATCCTCGTATGCGGCCGCTACGAGGGGATTGATGAACGCATTTGTCACAATTTCATAGATTATGAAATTTCAATCGGTGATTATGTGTTGACGGGCGGAGAGCCGGCAGCCATGATTATCATCGATGCAGTGGCAAGATTGATCCCGGGCATGCTTGGCGGCAAAAATTCGGCGGAAAATGATTCATTTTCACACGGTCTCCTGGAATATGCGCAATATACAAGGCCGAGAACCTTTGAAGGGTCTGAAGTTCCGGAAGTGCTGCTGTCGGGCAACCACATGGAAATTGAAAAATGGAGACTTGAAGCATCTTTGATACGCACCTTCCTGAAAAGAAAAGACCTTTTGGAAAAAAAGCTGATAAGCAAAAATGAGGTTAAAATCCTGGAAAAATGGCGCCGGGATATTGAAAAAATCATACATGCCCAATCTTTACGTAGCCCTGACACATTATCCGGTAGTAAATAAGAATGGCAGCACGATAGCTTCTGCCGTGACAAATCTCGATCTGCACGATATGTCAAGAGCGGCAAAAACATACGGCGTGCAATCATTATATGTCATAACTCCCCTGGCGGATCAGAAGGCGCTCGTTGAAAAGATAGTTTCACACTGGCTAAGTGGATATGGCTCAATATATAATCCCCAAAGGGGTATGGCCCTTGAACTGATCTGTATAAAAGACTCATTGGATGATGTTATAGACCATATACGCAGCAATGGTGAAGGAGCGCCAAAAATCGTTGCTACTTGCGCCAGGGATAGTCATCGCAGCATAAGTTTTGGAAAGTTTCGTGAAATGCTTAAAAGCGGCAGGCCCTATCTGTTAGTTTTTGGCACAGCATGGGGACTGTCGGAAGATTTTATTGCCAAAGCCGATTTGATACTTAAGCCGATTAAGGGTAATACAGGCTACAACCACCTTTCGGTTAGATCTGCGGCAGCCATTATACTTGATAGACTTATGGGGAATTAAAAAGTTCAGCCACCAGGCATGTAAATAGTCGAGTAGTCGAGTAGTCGAGTAGTCAACCACTCGACCAATTTCCCACTCGACTACTCGACCAATGTCAAGAGGATATTATTATGCAAACAATAGAACAGATAGAAAGAGAAATGATGCGGCTTGATTTGCCTGCTTTTGCTCCAGGAGATACTGTTAAGGTATATGTCAAGATAAAGGAGGGTGAAAAGGAGCGCATTCAGGCTTTCCAGGGGGTTGTAATAAGCAAACGCAAAGGCAGAAGTAATGCTACATTTACAGTGCGCAAGGTTTCGTACGGTATAGGTGTTGAGCGTATCTTCCCTCTCCATTCCCCGCTCATCGATAAAATCGAAGTTGTTTCCAAAGGCCGTGTGCGGCGTGCAAAGATCTATTATCTGCGCAAACTGAGAGGCAAGGCTGCCAGAATAAAGGAACGGCGTTTTAACTAATATCCTTCTATGGACTCCATGAAACCGGACCTGTGGTCTTTTGAAACAAAAAGTTTTGCAAAAGGCTTTTCCAAAATTGCCGGTATTGACGAGGCCGGTCGGGGGCCCCTGGCTGGCCCTGTTGTTTCCGCAGCAGTTATACTGCCCGCCACTTTCCCTGTTTCCGGCATATGCGATTCAAAGAAATTAACACCCAAAAAACGGTCATATCTGTACGAAAAGATCTACGAGCATGCGGTTTCCATAGGCATAGGGATAGTTGACTCAACAGAGATTGACCGTATCAATATCCTGCAGGCATCACTCCTTTCCATGGCAATATCGGTTGAAAATCTTAAACCTCAACCGGATTATCTTCTTATCGACGGCAAATTCCGAATATCTTCAAACCTGCCGCAAGAGCCGGTTATCAGGGGTGATTCTCTGAGCATCTCCATTGCCGCTGCCTCAATTATTGCCAAGGTAACCCGAGATCAGCTTATGGTGATGTATCACAATTATTATCCGGAGTTTGGTTTTTCCCAGCACAAAGGATATCCAACCAAGATTCATAAAGAGGCTATCAACAAATTTGGGTGCTGCCCAATACACAGGCGCAGCTTTAGGGGAGTTCTGTAACATCTCAATAAGTTCAGGTATTAGTCATTTTTATGGTTATAATATTCGAGAATCTCTCAGCAGATCAGGCCGATACATACCGGCTGGTCTTGTCTTCATCCGGCATTTCATACCATTCGAAAAAAGGAAAGCACGGGTGGTCTATATCGGTGAATGATACGGAGTACGAAAAGGCCCTAAACACAATAGAACAATACCTTAAAGAGAACCAGGATTTCCATCCAACAGATGAACCCCTTCGCCATGAGTCCGCCTCAGGCGGATTCACGGGACTGTGGGTATCTGCTATATTGCTGGCATTCCATGTGGCCATTACAATAGGCAATGATAGTGAGGTCTTTGTCAGGACGTATGGATCATCGGCCTTTCACATTTTGCACGGAGAATTATACAGGAGCGTGACCTCCCTGATGATTCACGCAAGCGCCGTGCACCTTGCGGGCAACATGCTTGGCATTGCTATATTTGGTACCGCTGTCTGTACCATCACGGGTTGGGGTGTTGGCTGGTTTATGATCCTTGCCACCGGCGTATTAGGCAATCTGATGAATGCTGTCTTGTACAAGACAGGTCATCTTTCGATCGGGGCATCTACCGCTGTCTTTGGAGCAGTCGGTATCCTGGCTGCGCACCAGTTTTTCAAGAAGTTTAGGCTGCCTGGCCAGCGAATGAGAGCGTGGCTTTCCCTGGGTGCGGGGCTGGCCCTCCTTAGTATTCTTGGTTCAGGAGAGCATACTGATTTGGCGGCTCACCTGTTTGGCTTTATGGCCGGGCTTATCCTGGGAGCTTTTTATGGTGTTCTTGTGAAACAGCCGGCAGCAAAGACCTATCAGATATGTTTCCTTCTTATAGCCATAATCATCCTTGTCATATCGTGGATGAGAGGTTTTGGCTACGGATGAGCCAGGAATCATAACATTTCCAAAGCACCGCTCAATTCGCGCTCATGCGCAAGACCGGCCAGCTCCCGCAGCTTTTTACGAATTGGTTTTGAATAATGATGTGTCATATTTTACAGTATTATCAAGATCCTAAACCAACAACTGATTTACAAATAGACGTCCCGCAAGTCCGCGATAGGCTTTTTCATCAGGTGTTTGTGCTACACGCCCTATTACCCTCTTTATTACCCCTTTTTAAGGGTATTACCCCTTTTCTGCCAGACAGCCCCAGGACCACGGCCTAAGCATTCTACAAAACCGGCCTTTTGTAAATCCCTTAGCACTTTTCGAACCATATCCCTACTAACCCCCATGCACGCGCGTTCAAGTTTATAGAGGGTGAATGTTCCGGAAAATGTCTTAACCGCTGCCTCGACCTGCTCTGTTTTGGCTCCGCGCGGGCTTTTCAGCTGATCGACGCGATCTTCAAATTCACGATAAGCGTTTTTGAAAATGGAGAGAATGTAATTGATATAAGGCCATGGGTCATGCTTTCCTTCATGCCAGCCCTGCGAGCTTTGTTCAAGCGTTTCGTAATAACGTTCTTTGTTTTGTTCAATCAGCCGTTCCAGGCTGATATAACGACCGACTTCAAGTCCTGAGTGGTAACAGGTCAGCAGCAGAAGTAGCCGCGAGACGCGGCCATTGCCATCGCGAAAGGGGTGAATGCACAAAAAATCGAGATTTAAAGCAGCCAGGAGGACAAAAGGGTGAACCCATCGTTCTCGTAGTCCTCGAGACCAGAGTTCAATCATTTCGCTCATAGCTTTAGGCGTTTGATCTGCGGGAACAGTTTCAAAGCGCACCCGCTGGCGTCCATCAGGGTATTTCTGGATGATATCTATATTCTTTTCCTTATACTTGCCTGCATCCCATATCTGCCCTCGCGAAAGTTTATGAAATTTCAGGATGGTTTCCTCTAAAACGGGAATTTCCCCGGCCTTTTCATGGATGAGTTGCAAAGCATTACGGTAGCCCCGAACCTCCTCTTCATCCCGATCCTTCAAAAGCGGTTTCCCCAAAATAAGGGTATTGATCCGGGACTGGTCAACATTTATCCCTTCAATGCGGTTCGAAGAAATAGCGCTTTCAATCAAGGCATGCTCGCGAAGAATCTTGAGTTTTTGAGGGGATTGATGAGTGAATAATTCCTGCTTGCCCTGCGCCTTACTCAAATCGGCCAGATACCAACCGATAATGGTGGGAATTGTGGATAATTCCGCAGAGAATTGTCGCAATGTCATCATAACAGTTTCTTTCCGTTTGTTTTCCAACACATATAACACGCCACTATCAGCCAATCCTTTGCTCGAACGGGTTATTTATTTTTCAATGGATATTCCCGTGGGTTTCCTTCTTGACGATATAAACTTATAAACTGAGCTACGTCCCTCTAATCCGCATTGCTTGGAGAAAGCGTGAACCTGTTTTGCGTACTTAATATCAGAGTGAAAATATCCGGGACATCCTATTGGTAAATCAGTAACTCATTCGAGCAATTGATAGCTTAGCGTGTTGATGGTATTATATTTTTTATGTTGCAATCAATCAGATTAAAAAAGATACCTAAAGAGAAGATATGGCCGTTGCATTAGAGCAAAGTTACATATGCTCAGCTATTGTAACAATCCTGTCTCCAAGCAGGTTGACATAGCTGGCCATTTCATTATCGTACCATCCATATATAACGGCCTGAGTTACCGGTATCCTGACGACCGTGTCTTTTAGCGAAGATATGATATCTTTTTCCAGTCCCGGCGCATTTTTTAGATCTATTGTCGCATTTGCCGTGCGGGTATGTGTCTCATGGCCTTCAATAACGGCGGCAACCAGGGGCATACCGATTATATCCTCGGAAACATTCTGCTTGTCCGTATAATAGAGATATCCCCTTGGATCATCCGACGCAGCCTGCATGTATATATTGTTGATTAATTCCCTTCTTATCGATTCTCCGGACAATTCCTCCTGGAGATTAAGAACAAGAATAATAAGGGAGCCTGTGTTGGTGGGGATTCTAACCGATTCCGCAATGAATCCTATCTGTTCCATTTCAGGTATAACGAGCTTGAGTGTATCAGCGGCGCCGGTTGTGGTAAGGATAATGTTATTCATTACGCTTCTGTTTTTTCTCAGATCAATTGCCCCTGTTTTGGGCATTCTGTCCAAAACCTGCTGTGAACCGGTGACCGCATGTACAGTAGCCATGGAGGCTGAGAGTATCTTGTCGGCGCCGAAATAATTGAGAAGAGGTTTTATCATATGGGCAAGGCATGTAGTAGTGCAGGATGCATTTGATACAATGTTATGGCGCCTTGGATCATAATCATTATCATTTATACCCATTACGGTCGTTACGGCATCTTCGGGCATGGCAAGTCCTTTATTCTTGATCTTAAAAGGGGCGGATACTATCACCCTTTCCGCTCCTGACTCAATATGTCCGCGCGCCGACCCTTTGGGATGTTCCGGCGGAAGAGTCGGATCAAGAAACCGTCCGGTAGTATCTACCACCAGCTTTACGCCGTGCTCTCTCCAGTTTATTTCCCCCGGATTTCTGGCAGTTCTTAAAAACTTTACCTTTATCCCATCGATCGTCATTAAGCCGGTTTTTTCATCCAGATTTTCAATAAAAGGTTTGGCCTTATAACCATAGAGGTATGCATGCAATAAGCCGTAAGTTGAATCCCTTTCCGCATAATGCGCAATATCATCAAGGGATGTGCCGACCTTACGACCAACGTTTACCACAATTTCATTAAAATATTTTCGCCCGATATTGTGCCATAAGGTAAGCTTTCCGATTCTGCCAAAACCGTTTATCCCAAGCTTTAACCCTTTATCCTTGTACATGTCATCCTCCCTCATTGTTTATTTCTTAACTTTGATTGTATAGGAATTTCCTTTCCTGAAATAACAAATCACAAATCACAAATATCAAACAAATTACAATGACCAAAACCCGCCTGCCATTGCCCCGCCTGCCTCGCGTTGCGAAGCATTGCGGGCAGGTTCAAAATCCCAAACCCGTATATGACCTAAACCTCCTGTTTAGTCGAGTGGTCGAGTGGAAAAATGGTTCCGCCAGAGTCCGCCAAAGTGCTCTGGCGGAGCGGATTAACCACTCGACTACTCGACTAATTTCCTACTCGACTATCCTGTTTCATTGAATATTGAAATTTGGGATTTATTTGTAATTTGATGCTTGTAATTTGGGATTTTATAAGTTCATTGTAAAGGAATTTCCTTTTTGAGATTGCTTCGTCGCCAACACTCCTCGCAATGACAAGTTCTTCGGCTTCTTACGAATTCATCAACTTTCTTTGATACTAATAAAATCGTGATAAACAGAGCCTTCACGACCGTCAATGCTTATATAATCACCGGCTGTTAATGATACACGGTTGAAAAGGCAGTTTTTTTTCTTTTCATTGCAGGCAAGATCCACGCATCCAACCACACATGTTTTGCCAAGCCGGTGAGCCACGACAGCGGCATGGGATGTTAACCCTCCCCGCGCGGTAAGCAGGCCGTCGGCGGCATATATTTCCTGAATATCATCGGGAACAGTATCTGCCCTGAGAAGGATTAAAGATGTTTCAGGCTCCAGCTTTCTCCATTTATCGATTTCATCCAGGCTGAAAACCACCCGTCCGCTCATTGCCCCGCCGCTGACTCCGATACCGTGTCCTAAATATTTGTCCTTTGATATTTTCCCGGGATCAAAGGTCAGAACCTTTTTCCTCTCTCTCATAGTCATATCTCTGGTCTGGAGCAGATACAAATCCTTTATTGAAGGGCTCTCAAATGTAAACTCGATTTCCTGCGGGCTCCAACCTTTTTTATAGACTAATTCACTGGACCAATCTTTCAATGCCTTGAAAATAATCGGAAAATGTGACTCAAGGATTATGTCGGTTTCCCTCATTTCAATATCCTGCTGATTGATTGAAATCGGCATGGTATTGACAAGGCCTGAAACCACATCTTCACCCTGATTTCCGAGTGTAAAGTCGCCCCACAACCTTAAGATATCCCCGGACCATCTTGGATTATGGGTAAAGAAGACTCCTGAACCTGCCTGTTGGCTAAGATTGCCAAAAACCATTTCCTGAACAGTAACCGCCGTGCCCCAGTCATCCGATATGCCCATAATTTTACGGTAAGCTTTGGCTTTTGATGATTCCCAGGACCCAAGCACGCTTTTTATTGCCAGATACAGTTGTTCGAACGGATCCTCTATAATATCAATTCCAGCATCCCTTATCATATCCTTATAAGCCAGAGCCACTTTTCTCATCTCTTTGCCGGGAAACCCTCTTTTATAAGGAGTGCTCAGGCGTTGCTTGAACTCATTAATAATTGCGTCAAAATCATCCCTCTCAAGATTAAATGACATGCCATAACACTGGAGAAACCTGCGATAATTATCCCAGGCAAACCAGCTATTGCCGGTTTGTGAGGCAATCCCGGCTGCAATCTTTTCATTTAATCCAACATTAAGGAAGGTATGCATCATTCCCGGCTCTGAAATAGCTCCCCCGCTTCTAACAGAAATGAGCAAAGGATTTTTCGGGTCCCCAAACACTTTTTCCGTAACCTTTTCCAGGTCGGATATCAGGCTGCAAATCTGTTTTCTGAAATACTGCTGTGCCGGAGGAAAATTGTCGATCACCTCTTTTGAACGAAACACCTCCGTAGTAATAATAAAACCCGGAGGGACCGGCAAACCGTAATTTTTCAGTTTAATTATGTTAAACCCTTTGTTGCCAAGATATATCAATCCAAAAACTTTTTTGTTTACCGGCACAAAAGGGCTAAAAGCCCGTTGGGGGTCATAGTTGAGAAGCTGGTGAAGCTTATCTTTAGACAGTTTATCCGACTGGTGAAAAAGTGTATTCAGTATTCGACCTAAAAACAGGTCTAACTGCTGAAGCCCTAATGACAGCGCAAGCCTGTCGCGGAAGAAGATTTCCGACACCCTGTGCGCCAGCCCTTCAGAGTCAATCATACCCTCGCTGGGAAGATATTTCTCTAAAATACGGGCAACAGGGGTTTGAGCTAATATTACGGTCAGGTTCTGTTCGTGGATATTGTGGAAATAGTCATTAATTATATTTTTTACAGCGAGTGTAAAGCCTTTGAATATATCGACATACTGGGTAAAGGTAAAACCCCTTACCTCAAGCAGATGGGCTAAAAAACCGAGTTGACGCTCCATCTCGATTGATGAAATTCCATTTAACTTTAGCGCCCTCTTAAACAATATTAATCTGTCGTAAATCTGATAAAAGGTGGCTCTGGTGATAATGCTAAGATCAATGCTTTCAATTAATTCCTCAAACAAAGCATTGACTATCGATTCTATCCGAAAGCTAAGCCCAAGTGCATCAAATTTTTTTTCGTGGTAAAACCCATACATAGATGGTATATCAACGGCAAAATGTCTTTTCTTATAAATGTCTTCTCTAACCTTATACGATTTTGAAGAAATTATGATTTTTTTGAGCAGCTCAAGATAATCAAGCAGCGTGCAAAGCCTTTTCTTTAAATCAGGTTCAACAAGAGCTTTTTTAAGCGCGTCTATATCCGGGAATGCATCGATTTTAAACTGCGAAAGATAATGGTCGATTTCAGTGTCTGATTTTAAGCCTGATGTGAGATCGTATTTTTGATGTAAAAGTTTGTAAAAGGCTATGGCCAGTTTTACCCGGTCAATATCTTTTTCAGATACCTTTGAAATATCTGCTACATGGCCTTGTAATTCTTTTTCATTTAAAGCAATAAGGTCGGCGGGCAAACATTGCTCCTTTGCCTTAAGGTGTAACATTACCCTATGAACGCCATCAATATAAGGACCGCGTGTATCGATTTGATCAAAAATACCGGGCGGGATAAAAGGCTTGAGAAGCTCCCTGTCTCTGGTTTGCCAGAAATTAATAACCGCCTCCATAAAGCCGATCATCCGGTTACTGCTTTCGACATGACTGTGTTTTCGCAAAAAATGTATAAGAACATCCTTTCGGTGCGTTAATTCATCAAGCTGTGTTGATATATCCCGTAGCATTCCTTCAGCGCCTATATCATTAAAATATACAGGAAAGAGCCTTGCAAGCTGTTTGGCAAGATTATATACAGGGCTGATATCGCTGTTTAAAAATCGTGTGATATCACGGGGAAACAGGTCGGTATCCTTGATAAAAACACCGCATAAAGATAGATGAATCGTAAGGTGGGAAATAAGCCTTGTTGACCATTTGGGGTTAAGCTCAATAAGCTCCAGCCATGTCCTTATATTTTGTATGTGTGCGCTGTTGACCTGTATTTGCCAGTCGCTTCCAACCCCTTTTATCATTGGTGACTGAAAACCAAGGCCAACTACGTGAACAATAAAAAAATTCACAAGGTCGATTTGATCTGTTTTATATACCCCCTTACCCATATTAAGGACGCAGTTTAAAACAGTGACAGGAAATTTATCAATCAGCCCTCCTAATATGGAAAAGGTTTTCTCTATCAGCTTGTGGATATTCCAGCCTTTTTCATGCTCTATAAGCCAGGAAAGGGTTCTGTTAATATCTCTTAAAGCTTCTTCGTAAACGATTGAGAGCCCAGGGGTCTTCATTATATGGAAAAGAAATATAAGTTTCCACAGGTTGCCTTTGCTGTTTTTCGTGTCTGCTTCAGCCAGTCTTTGCGGAGTCTCCTTGTATATTTCAACAATCTGGTTGTATGCCGGCATTTCTAACAGGTTTTGTAAAATTTTTTTAGAGTCGATACCATTTTGCAGGGCGATTTTGTCCAGCCCTGTTAGAATTGATTGCCATTTGTTAATCTGTTTATGGGAGATATATTTAAAAATTTCATCAAACTGTTTTTTGTCGTCAATATCACCGGCCTCCCTTTCAAACCAGTCAAGCGGGTCTTCCTCGCTTAGCCAGTAAGAATATGTATGCTTGAAATATTTTAACAAAACCAGGTTGATTGCCTGGTAATCTGCGCTCGTGAACTCATGCGTATGATTTAAAATTGCTTGCCCCAGTCTTTTTATCTGATAGAAGCTTTTAACAAACAGAAAGAAACTATCTTTTTTGTAATTCCTGATGCTGTCAAGGGAGTTAGCGATTACAGGCATGAACCTTTTGATATCCCGGCCGGAATCTTTTATGATTTTTTGCAGGAAAAGAAGAAGATTATCGGCAGCATCGGCTCTGACTTCAACTTTGCTTTCAGATACAATGGCATTGTTAAAGATATTTACCAAAATGGCTGCTGCATCAGGCCCTTTAGGATGGTTTTTAAGAAGATGAAAATAATTCAGGGAATAACTTCTTGCTTCCCGGACAATAAATTCCCAGTTTTTATACGGGTGAGAAAGCTCCTTCAAGAAGGTATTCAAACCCTCCCTAAGCCCATAATACTTAGACATCACCTCCTGAAGGATTGCATATTTATCATCTATGCTAACATCAACACGATAGGATTCCAGGTTTATTTCAAGGGCTTTTGATTTCATAATTCCTCAATCCCTCAATTCCCTACTTTAATTCATCGAATCTGCAGCTAAGTGAAAGAACATCGCCGTCAAAAAAGGTTTTGGTTTTGTAAGGCAGGCTTTTAAACAGACTGATCATTGCCTGGTTTTGCGGTGAAGTATAGGCTATAAAGCCGGCAATTCCGTTTTCACGCGCAGCTTCGGAAAGTTTCCGCATCAGGATTCTGCCGATCCCTTTTTCCTGATATTTCCTGCTTACGGAAAAGGCGACTTCCGCCACGTTTTTTGCCTCGTCAAGCAAATATTCTCCGATTGCAATAACCCTTCTAAAACCGGATTCACCGATAATTGCGACAATGGTAAGGTCTTTAATATAATCTATCTGCGACATGCCTTCAGCCTCTTCACGCACAAAGGTTTTCTTCTCATGGAAAAATCTCGAAATTATATCGCTTTTTTCCTGGTTGTAAAAGTGCTCCTGTATTCTTCTTTCATCAACAGGTTTTGCAGGCCTGATGGTTATTGGTTCGTCTTCGATTTCAACTATTTCTTCAAGATTAAGAGGATAAACGCCGTGAATGGATTCCTTAAGCTCGCGCTCTGCGCCTAACAGACCCATCTGTTTGGCCTCAAAAAACAGCTCATCGCGAAAATCAGGATGAGCAATGCTAATCATGGCCATAGCCCTTTCCTGAAAGCTTTTACCGAATAGGTTAACAACGCCATACTCAGTAACAACATATTGAACATCACCTCTTGGAACTACTACGGCCATATCGCCCAGACTCGGGACAATCCGGCTCTTCTTGCCGCGCATGGATGTCGCAGAGAGCATAAGAATCGATTTACCCCCTTTAGACCGAGCCGTTCCTCTTATAAAATCGAGCATGCCTGAAACACCTGAAAAATAATCATAAGAAAGTGTATCAGCGGCAACCTGCCCGGTGAGATCTATTGCCGTCGCCATGTCCATGGAAACCATCCTGTGATGGCGGGAAATAATGCCCGGGTCATTTACATAATCCGAAGGATGAAATTCTATTGCAGGATTATCATCCAAAAACTCGTAAAGATAACTTGTTCCTATTGCGCTGCTTGCCACAAGCTTTCCATCATTGAACCCCTTTTTCCGGTTTGTAATAACCCCCTTTGATACAAGGTCCATTATACTGTTTGTCAGATATTGAGTGTGGACTCCAAGGTCGTTTTTGTCGGACAGAGCTAAAAGGGTTGCTTGCGGCGTTGCACCGATGCCGATTTCAATTGTTGAGCCATCGTCAATAAGTCGCGCTATTTGCCTGCCGATAAGATTTGAAGACTCAGACTCTTTAGCCTTATCAATTGTAAGAAGATCCTCCTCATATTCGACAATCATATCTACATCATTAACATGGATAAAGCTTCGGCCAAGCACCCTTGGCATTTTGTAGTTTACCTGGGCGATCACAAGATCGGCGGACATGGCTGCGGCCAGTGTTACATCTACGGAAATGCCAAGGCTCATCCATCCAAAATCATCGGGCGGAGACACCTGAATAAGAGCTACATGTATGGGAAGCTGTCTGTTCTTAAATAAAAAGGGTACAGCGGAAAGGTTTACTGGAGTAACAAATCGCATGTTTCCTGCGAAGATATCGAGAGCGGCAGACCCAAGATAAAAAGATCTGATATTCATGCGCTGGCACTTTGTTTTGTTTGCGATCAGGGTTAAAGGGGTGCTTTCCAGGGTCATAAGGCGAACTATCTCAAGATCTGTAAGGTTTTCCGATGCTTCACAAAGCTCCTTGACCAGATGCTGCGGCTCTCCGCATGATGATCCGATAAAAACCCTTTTCCCTGGCCTAATCAGCTTTACTGCCTCCTGGGCGGTTGTTTTAATGTCGGCATAATGATCTGCCCAATAGATTGCTTTAGCCATAATTATCCTCTGTTATATATGTTAAGTGTTAGGATATTGATAAAACAGATAACTCAAGTTTCGCACCCTTAATTTCTATCAAAATCAAGGCGGTAAAGGGCCGAATTCAATTTTTAAAGCGAAATGATATGAGCGTCCTTTTTAACCAGCACCCCATGAGATGCATCGCCGACAGGCACAAAGAAAATATAACGTGTTGAATTCATACAGCGTCTCAAGCTCTGTCCCAAGTTTGTATATTGGTGCCGTTTTCGAAATTACAGGCATGATATTTTGCTTTAAAAATTTATTTTGGCCCTTACTGTTTAAAGGCTTTGATAAATAAAAAGGGGGCGTTTTGCAAAGGTCTCATCATGGCATCTTATCATATCCGCGAACAAGAACCTCCCTTGGCTTGGCGCCATCTGAAGGGCCGACGATTCCTTCCTTTTCCATCATTTCAATGATGCGGGCTGCTCTGTTATATCCTATGCGCAAATGACGCTGAACCATAGATATCGATGCCTGCCCTGTCTTTGTAATAAGGGCTATGGCATCATCATATCTTTCGTCATATTCCTGGTTGTCTGATGCCGCCTTTTCTTCGGCAACTCTTTCTGTTACTGACCGATCATATTCGGGTTTTTTCTGATTTTTCAAAAATTCCGTAATTCTTGCAATCTCTCCCTCTGATATTAATGCCCCATGGATACGCTGAAGACCGGCGGTTCCAGGAGGCACAAAAAGCATATCCCCCTTTCCCAGTAAATTTTCCGCCCCATTTGCATCAATTATAGTTCTTGAATCGGTCTTGGATGAAACCTGAAAAGAAAGACGGGTAGGAAAATTTGCCTTGATTATACCGGTCAGTACATCCACAGAAGGCCTCTGGGTGGCAAGCAATAAATGAATTCCCGCTGCCCTGGCCATCTGTGCAAGTCGTGTCAATGCCACCTCGACATCCCGTGAAGCAACCATCATAAGGTCTGCAAGCTCATCAATTACAATAACGATATACGGCATTTTTTTTAGGGAATCCCCTTCTGCATCCCTGGTTTCCTTTTTTAGCTTCCTGTTATACTGATTTATATTTCTTGCTTTTTTTTCGGAAAGCATTTCATATCGCTTTTCCATTTCATGTACAGCCCAGAATAGCGCATTGGTCGCTTTTTTGACATCTGTCACCACAGGAGTAATAAGGTGCGGGATACCATCATAACTTGAAAGCTCTATCCTTTTTGGATCAATCATGATGAATTTTACTTCTTCCGGGTTTGATTTATACAATATGCTGCAAATCATGGCATTTAAGCCCACGCTCTTGCCTGTTCCTGTTGCGCCCGCGATTAACAGATGGGGCATGCTATGCAAATCAGCTATAACAGCGTTGCCAACGATATCCTTCCCAAGGCAGATGGTTAGAGGAGACCTGGCTTTTTCAAAAACAGAGGAGATAATAATTTCCTTAAATTTAACTGTCTCCCTTGTACTATTCGGGATCTCAATCCCGATTGCCGCCTTCCCAGGAATAGGGGCCACGATTCTGATGCTTATCGCTCGAAGGGCAAGGGCCAGATCGTCTGTTAAGCTGACTACTTTGTTAATCTTCACACCCGGGGCAGGCTCATATTCAAAGGTTGTAACAACAGGGCCCGGTAATATAGCGACAACCTTTCCTTTGACGCTAAAATCTTCCAGTTTTTTTTCAAGGAGTTTTGACTGCATTCGTAAATTTTCATCATTAGCGGAAATCGGCTCAGATTGAGGGTTGTCAAGCAAATTGACAGAAGGCAACTGAAACCCTGTTTTGCCGCGCATGAATTCAAATACTTCCTGTTTTGGAACCGGGGTATCTTTAATATGCTTTGATTCAGGTGTTTTTATCTGTATTTTTTCTTCCTTTTTACTCCTACGCTCTTTTTTTATTTTTGAAAGCTTTTTGGCCTTTGCCCTTCGCTCTTTCCATATGAGAATCAACGTCTTTATACGGCTTGACAAAATAATGGCCGTCCTCCAGCAGAGCCTTATAAAACTAATCATTGAAAAACCGGTGGCTAAAATAAAACCGATTATCCACACAAGGATTAGTATAATGGCAGCGCCTGTGGCATTGGCATACTTTACAAGAAATGAGTTTAGCGGAATACCGATTATGCCGCCTGATGAAAATTTACTTCCAAAAATGAGGTAATAATTTTGCTGAAATGCAAGAAGACTTCCGGTTGTTATAACCAGCAGAATGCCGCCGATTAGCGTTAAAACAACTGCTCTGCGAGGATGCTTGCAAAAAAAATGGATGCTCGCAAAAAGTAATAAAATCGGAAGCCAGAATGCTCCCAGCCCAAACAGACCTATAAAAACGCTTGCCGAATGGGATCCAAAGGCTCCAAAAAGGTTGTGGGTAGAGCCTAAGGCCTTTGCATTGTGAATCGAAGGGTCCGC
The DNA here is from genome assembly GCA_028571455.1 of Desulfobacteraceae bacterium. Classification (GTDB taxonomy): domain Bacteria; phylum Desulfobacterota; class Desulfobacteria; order Desulfobacterales; family ETH-SRB1; genus Desulfaltia. The sequence goes on from JAPVVG010000134.1 coordinate 16,736, forward strand.
GGGGCTGTAAGACAAAAGACTGCCCAGCATAAAAATAACGAGAAAAAACAGCAAAATTCCTATAATTTCCTTGCGCATAAGTCTCTTTTTTTATTATATTTCCACAATAAAAGTCAGTATAACCGGACGTCGTTTTATTGTAAAATAGAAATATTCCCTTAAGGCTTTTTGAATCATCGATCGTATTTTCTCAGTCCGATCAGGCGTCTCAGGCGCCATTTCTTCTACAATCTCTAAGATAACACACTGTGCATCTTCCAGAAGATGCCCTGTTTTGGTTTCAAACACAAAACCACGGGAAACAAGGTCAGGCCCGTATACCACAATTCCTGTTTCTTCGTCAAAGGCCATGGTTACGGCAACAATGCCGTCCTCTGACAGGATACGCCTTTCCTTAAGCACGCTCCAGCCTACATCTCCAATGCCTTTGCCGTCAATCAGCACCCGGCCTGTTGCAACTTTTTCCTGAACTCTTCCCCCATTTTCATCAAACTTAATTATCTGACCGTTTTCAGCAAAAAGAATTCTGTCCTTTGAAATACCCATCTGCTCGGCCAGCCGTGCATGAAGAATTAAATGCCTGAATTCCCCGTGAATCGGAGTAAAATACTCTGGTTTCGTCAAATTGATCATCAGCTTTAATCCTTCTCGAAAAGCATGGCCTGATACGTGGATATTAGATATCTTCTCATAAATAACATCAGCCCCTCGTCTGTAAAGGCTGTTGATAATCTTAGCAATCGCCTTTTCATTTCCTGGAATGAATTTTGATGAAAGAACAACAGTATCATCCTTTTTGATTGCTATCTGGGTATGGCTGCCGCCAGCCATTCTGGTAAGGGCCGACATGGGTTCTCCCTGGCTTCCGGTAGTAATTATTACTATTTCATCATCCGGGAAGTCCTTGACCTGCTTAACATCGATTTCCAACCCTTTAGGGACGCGAATATAACCAAAATCTTTTGCAATCCTTACATTTGTTTTAATGCTTCTTCCGTCAAAAACGATCTTTCTGCCTTTTGCCTTTGCAATATCGATTATCTGCTGTATCCTGGTAATGTTGGAGGCAAAAAGCGCGACAATCATTCGCCCGCTACTCTGTTCAGTAATCTTTGAAAGTGTCTCACCTACCTCCTGGTCTGAGATAGTATGCCCCTCCCTTTCAACATTTGTTGAATCCGACATCAGCAGCAGAACACCTTCCTTACCGCACTGGGCAAACCTGTTTACGTCGGTAGCTAAGCCGTCAATTGAGGTCTGGGAGATTTTAAAATCACCTGTGTGGACAACGAGACCAAAAGGGGTTTTAATGGCAAGACCCACTCCATCCACAATGCTGTGACTTACACGGATAAACTCAAGTTCAAAAACACCAAGCTTAAGTTTTTCTCCGGAAGAAACCTCATGCAACGATGCGGTTGACAGGACGCCATGCTCTTCAAGTTTGTGCTTTACGATACCCAGGGTAAAGGGTGTCCCAAAAATAGGTGCATTTATTTCTCTAAGCAAATAAGGCAAAGCGCCGATATGATCTTCGTGCGCATGTGTTAAAACAATCCCTGAAAGTTTGTGCTTATGCTTTCTAATATAATCAAAATCAGGAATTACAATGTCAACACCCAGCATATAGTCTTCGGGAAACATCAACCCTGCATCAACTACAAAAAGGGTATCACCATACTCGAAGACCATCATATTCAGGCCGATTTCTCCCAGCCCACCTAATGGTATTATTTTTAACATTACGACCGCTCTCTTTTCTTATTATAAAATGATTCACAGATGACATATCTGACTTTCTTCAGAAGATCATCCTTTGTCTTCCTGGTATACTCTGTTGATTCAATCGGCTCCTTTATCTCCAGCAGCACATTCCCTGGTCTTACAAAAACCTTGTTTTTAAGCATAAGCGGCCATAAGCCGTGAATAATAACCGGAACTATCGGAACGCCTGAATCAACAGCTAAAATAAAACCACCCTTTTTGAACTGTCTGATATTTCCATCAGAGCTGCGGGTGCCCTCTGGAAAAATTAAAACCGAAACTCCGTTTCGAATAATCCTTGCCGCATTGCTTAAGCTTTTAAAGGCAGACTTGCGATCGGATCGGTCTATGCTTATATGGCCCGCCCTTCCCATGGCATAGCCGAAAATAGGTGTATTAAAAAGCTCTGCCTTTGCAAGCCATCTAAACTGAACAGGAAGATAGGCCTGAAGAATTGGAATATCAAAGTTTCCCTGGTGGTTGGACATGTATATGTAAGATTTGGAAGGATCTATGTTGGAAAGACCAATTACTTCGACCTTGATACGGCTTGCAGCGAGTATAAATCGTGCCCATATTGCCGCAACTTTATTCGGCATATCATTTTTTGTTATAAAAGAGACAATAATTGCCGAAATACTGAAATAAATTGTTACCAGCACAACCCATATAACAATTAACGGGATTCGTATCATGATAATATCCGTTGATCATGTTTTGATCTCAAGCTTCTCGAATATAGCGTCAACAACCAGGATAAACCAGTTACGCTGTTTTTCTGTTGCATAGCCGATACAGTTGCATCTAATTGTGTTTTTGCTGCGCACCAGAAGTTCACAGGCCATAACAGTTGGTTCTAAATTAATGGCAAAATAAAATGGCTGACATTCAATATGCTCTGCCTGAACATTGCTAAGAATGTCCTGATCAAGCGGTATCCAGTAAATACCATCTACACTGGAAGCATCAAGATTCTCATCCAGATAAGCCCTGATCTTTTCATAATCCGCGGGTCTAAGCTCATCTATTACATACTGTTTCATAATAATAAAATTATCACGGTTAATTTTTACGTGCAAGATGAATGTTAAGATCTTATTAATACCTAAGATGATCGGTTCCAGGTTCACCGTTCAAGGTTCAAAGGTTATAGTCTACTTCACAAGGGTTCACGGTTCAGGGTTCACGGTTGACAACCCTTGAACCTTGAACGGTGAACCCTGAACCGCTTAACTTAAATTATACCATATATTGTATTTATGCAACAAAATTATACAGCAATTTGTGTTTTTCGCTTTACAAACAGACTGTTTCCTGTTATTTATTAAAAAACTTTGAATTTTGCCATGAATAGTCTAAATTTAAGGGGATTATTCAGGATTGCTACTTGCTGGTTCTCTGACTTCTGACTTCTGACCTCTGATCTTTGAACCCTAACACAGGAGATTTCCCTGCATGAAACTTAAAAAATTGGAGATAGCGGGATTTAAATCATTTCCTGATAAAACCTGCATCGAATTTCATTCCGGCATTTCCGCGGTCGTCGGCCCAAATGGTTGCGGCAAAAGCAACATAGTTGATGCTCTAAGATGGGTTATGGGAGAACAAAGCGTAAAGCAACTCCGCGGAAAATCTATGGAAGATGTCATATTTGCCGGCTCAAATGGTAAACCTTCATTAAACATGGCAGAGGTTGTCTTAACAATTTCTAACGACAATGGAGATGCTCCTGAAGAATTACCTGAAGAATTAAAGGACCTCACGGAAATCATGTTAACAAGACGGCTTTACCGGTCAGGCGAAAGCATCTATTCAATAAACAAACACCCATGCCGCCTCAAGGACATACATAATATATTTCTTGGAAGCGGCATGGGGGCTAAATCATACGCTGTAGTTCAACAGGGGAATATAGGCGCAATCACTGAAGCAGGGCCGGAAGAAAGAAGGCTTTTCATTGAGGAGGCGGCAGGAGTCACCCGTTATAAAAACCGAAAAAATGAAGCTCTTCGAAAAATAGAAAGTACCAACCAGAATCTTTTACGCGTTGCAGATATAATTGCCGAGGTAAAGCGGCAGATGGCCGGCCTAAAACGTCAGGCAAAAAGGGCCGAAATTTACAAAAACCATCAACACAGGGTCATGCAGCTCGATATTCTCATCACGCTCCATTATTATGATGATTACACCAGACAGATACAAGAAACCGACCTTTTGTTAACGAGCCTTATTGATACAAATATTGAGCATACATCAAAATTACAGAAACTCGATGCCGCTGTAGAAGAAATTAAATTCCAGCGCTCACAAAAAACACAGGAAATCTCGGATCAAAAAGCCCGCAAATTTGAACACCAGCGCGCCATAGACAAAATGGAAAATGATCTGGATCATCTCCGCAGAGATATTGAGAGGCTTGGCAATGAAGCCGGGGAACTTGAGGTTGATCACAAAAATCTGGAAGCAAAAAACCAAAATATTTTATCCGAAATCGCCCAGGTTAAAAAGCAGAATGAAAGCCTGAAAGAAGAAATAAAAAATGCTGCATATTCGTTAGACCGGAAACGGTCTGCATCGCAAGAAATTAGAGATAAATTATCAGAGCTTAGCCGGAAGATAGAAGCTTATAAAACAAACCTTATGGAGATGGTTGCCCGGGAGGCGCGATATAAAAACATTTATCAAAATGCCGCAAACAACAAGGAAAGCCTTAAAAGGCGTCTAAAAAGAATCAGAGAGGAAAAGGCAGATGCAAGCAAGAAGGTAATATCGACGCAAAACCTTGAAAGCAAAGCCAAAAGCCGGCTTAATTCTTTAATAGCTGAAGTTGGAGAAATAAACAGGCGTATTGACGCCATGCAGAAGCGACTTGTTGAAAAAAATAATCTGCTTGGCAAACAGGTTAAACTGGTCCAGACCCTGGATCTTGAACGCAATAAAGCCAGATCACAATACTTAACCTTAAAGAAAATGGAAGATAACTTTGAGTGGTACAAAGACGGCGTCAGAGCCATAATGAAAGCTCAAAGCCAACCCCCTTTCGTGGATTTGGATCAAAACAGTAAAGCGCCGGCAAACCAGCACAAACTTGCGGCTAATGTCATCGGCCTGATAGCAGATATTATCGAGCCGGAACCCTCCTTTGAAACTGCGGTGGAAGCCGTCCTTGGAGAATCTCTTCAATACATTCTTGTAAAGGATCAAGAAGCGGGGCTTTGCTCTATAAACTATCTTCAATCAACCAGCGCTGGTCGTAGCGGGTTTATTCCGGTTTCATCCATCAAGCAAATAGATTGCAACCATGAAAAAATGCCGGGTGTTCAAAAAAGGCTGATAAATCATATTTCTATAAGCCAGGGATTTGAAAAAACAATTGAAGCCCTTTTAGGACATGTAATTATTGCTTCTGATGTTGAAGAAGCCATAACCATATATAATAACAATGGCCTATTGCAAACCATTGTTACCAAAAACGGCGATATTGTCTCCCACCAGGGGATTATGATCGGTGGAAGCAAAGACAATGGAATCGGCATCCTTGCTAAAAAACAAAAGCTCAAAGAGCTTGACCGGCAGATTAAGAAGTTGGATCAGCAACTGATAACTGCACGTAGCGACCAAAAAGAACTGGAAACCGAAGTTCGCAAAGTTGAAAGCAGTATGCAAATGGAGATAGAGCACAAAAACACTGTTAGGCAAAATGAAATCGAATCAGAGAAGTCCCTTTACAAGATAACAGAGGATCTGAAGCATGCCCGTAATCATCTTGAAATCGTATGCCTCGAGCAAGATCAACTTCTGGGCGAAAAGAGCGACATTGATGAAGAAATGGTCAAATATAACAAAGAGCTGTCTGAAATTACAAACAGTGTAAAAACCGCTCAGGACAAGGTTGCGGAAACATCAAAAAAAATCGACTCTGTATCTTCTGAAATGGAGAATTTTCATCAAAGTGCCATTGATCTCAATCTCGAGTTAACAGCCTTAAATGCGAGACTGGAAAACAGCAATAATACTTTAAGGCGGCTTGAAGAATTTTGTGATGACGGAGTAAAGCGGCTCGGGCAGCTTTCCCTGGAGATTAAACAAAAAAATCAAAACAGACAAGCTTTCAAACAAAAAATTATTGAATATGAACAGAGCCTTTCCAGCATGTATGATGATATGAAATCCCTTGAACAGGCGCTTGAAAGCAATGAGACTGAGTATCAAAGCATAGCCGCCAAACTCCAGGAAAGCGACAGCATTGTATCAGATATACACAGCAGGCGTGAAGAGGTCTTGCAAAAAATCCGAATGCTTGAACTCGAGCAATCACAGCGTCATATGAAACAGGATGCCATTTCAAACCGCCTGACGGAACTTTATCATAAACCCCTCCCGCAGCTAAGGCCGGATTCATCTGAAGTCCCGGAAATGTCTGTAGATAAAATGGAAGATAAGCTTGCAGAGTATAGAAAAAAGATTGCAAATATCGGCGATGTCAATCTTGGCGCTATTAAGGAATATGAACAGCTCAAGACCCGCTTTGACTTTTTGAATAAGCAGTATAACGATCTAATTCAAGCGCTGGAGGATCTTCAAAATGTAATTAAGAAAATAAACAAAATTACGCAAAAGCGCTTTATTGATACTTTCAACCTGATTAATGCGAAACTCGATGAGGTGTTTCCACGTCTTTTTGAGGGAGGCTCGGCCAGGCTCATACTCACACATCCGGATAAACCCCTTGAAACAGGGGTGGAGATGATGATCCATCCGCGGGGGAAAAAACTTACCAGAATAAGTCTTTTTTCAGGAGGAGAAAAAGCCCTTGGCGCTATTGCCTTTATCTTCTCCATATTCTTAATTAAGCCTACATCCTTCTGCCTTATGGACGAAATTGATGCGCCGCTTGATGACGCCAATATCTTGCGCTTTAATGATCTGCTGAAAATTATTGGAGCAAAATCTCAGGTTATTATGATTACCCACAATAAACGGACTATGGAATTCGCTGATATGCTGTTTGGCGTCACCATGGAAAAACAGGGCATTTCCAAGATTGTTTCAGTCAATTTGGCATAGCCAGTTTGGTCGACTACTCGACTAATTGCGGAGCGGAGCTAACTATGGTTTTTAGCTGGTTAAAAAAGAATAAAGACGATCAAAGTGGATCAGCAGAATCCATCGGTTTTTTAAAACGCTTAACACAAGGGCTGGCCAAGACCCGCGAAATTCTTACAACAGATATTGACCGGCTTTTTACAGGTAACAGAAAGGTTGATGATAATCTGTTAGAGGAGCTTGAAGAGCTTTTGATTACCTCTGACATAGGGGTTCAGACCAGCATGGGTCTTATAGAAAGCATTTCAAAAAAAACTGCAAAAATATCTGGTCCCGACCAACTGAAAGATGCGCTGAAAGAGGAAATATTCTCCATTCTTAATATGCATTCGCCGGTCCCATCATCTGGGAAGATAAGCTCTAAACCGCACGTCATAATGGTAATAGGTGTTAACGGCGTTGGCAAAACCACTACCATAGGGAAACTGGCGGCAAAATATGCCCGCGAAGGGAAAAAGGTTCTGATCGTCGCCTCTGATACCTTCAGGGCGGCGGCAATAGAACAGCTCTCAATATGGGCTGATAGAGCTGGCGCAGAAATAGTAAAACACAGGGATAATGCAGACCCCGCCGCTGTTGCATATGATGGCATAGAAGCAGCGATTGCCAGAGGGATTGATATCGTGCTGGTAGATACTGCGGGAAGGCTTCATACAAAAGTAAACCTGATGGAAGAGCTTAAAAAGATTAAGCGGACAATTTCTAAAAAGCTGTTGGATGCGCCGCATGAAATCCTGCTGGTACTCGATGCAACAACCGGCCAAAATGCTTTGTCCCAGGCAAAATTGTTCCACGATGCGCTCGGCGTTACCGGTATTGCCATTACAAAACTTGACGGAACAGCCAAAGGGGGCATAGTCGTCAGCATAAGCAGCTCTCTTCCAATTCAACTAAAGTATATCGGAATCGGGGAAAAAATCGACGACCTCCGGGAGTTTGATCCAAAGCAGTTTGTTGCCGCCCTGTTTTAACCAACTAAATTTAGGTAACCATGCAATTTTTTTGATGAGGCTTGATTTTTTATAGTTAAATAGTATAAAATTTATAAAATCCCAAATTTCAAGCATCAAATTACAAATAAATCCCACGCGCAGCGCAGGCGCTTGCGCCGCGTGAATTTCAAAATTCAATGACCGAAACATGTTTGGAGTTTCAAAATTTAGGTCATTTACGAGTTTGGGATTTTGAACCTGCCCGACGGATGGCAGGCGGGTTTTGGTCATTGCGATTTATTTGATATTTGTTATTTGTTATTTCAGGAAAGGAAATTCCTATACAATCAAGTTTCGCACTCTGATGAATGGCGCATGGTCTTACAATACAGTCTTTTTCGGCTGTCTCTGTTCGCATATGCAACGACAAA
>JAPVVG010000135.1 GCA_028571455.1 Desulfobacteraceae bacterium
ACGGAAATTCTGTTTTCTGTGCCTTCGAGACTGTCCTGAAGCTTCAGAAATGACTCGTTAGCTTTAAGCTCCGGGTATCTCTCCTGAAGAAAAAGAAGTCTCGAGAGCACACCTTCAAGACGTTTTGAGCTTTCGACTTTATCTTTTACGGTTTTTGCCTGGAAGTATTTTGTCCTGGCCTCTGCGATATTTTCAAATAGTTCTTTCTCATGTTTTGCATAACCCTTAACCGTTTCAATTAGATTCGGGATGAGGTCATATCTCCGCTTGAGCTGGTTTTCAACCTGGGCCCACTTGCCCTTGACATTTTCATCCATGGCAATAACTGTATTGTAGCCACCGATAAGCCTTCCTATTACAAGGATGCCAACAAGTAAAACGACACCTACAATTATAAGAATGGTTTTTAACGATTTTGACATAAAGCCCTCCATAAAAATATAGAACTACCAGCCACCTGAGGCGCCGCCTCCGCCGAATCCGCCACCTCCGCCTCCGAAACCGCCACCTCCGAATCCGCCGCCGCCACCCCAGGCACCACGCCTTCCACCCATAGAAGATAAAAGGAAAAATATAAGAAAAAGCTTTGGATTCTTTATAAAAAGAATAAACATAATCACGAAAAACACCAGCAATATTATTTTGCCCATGAGGCTGACAGGTTGATCTTTGCCGGTGCGTTGGCCAGAGCGTTGGACGGAGCGTTTTATTTTCGGCATTCCGCTTATCTTTACGCCGGAATCCGCTGCTATTTCATTGGCCAATGCAAGAGCTGTGACATATACACCTTTTGAATATTCTCCTTTGCTGAAAAATGGCACGAGATAGCTGCGGCCTATGGTTCCTGCCAGGCTGTCGGGTATGACGCCTTCAAGACCGTATCCGACTTCAATCCTGTATTTTTTATCCTTAAGCGATATAAGAAGCAAAATACCGTTGTCTTTTCCCTTTTGCCCGAGTTTCCATCGATCGTGAGCTATTGTTATTGAAAAATCCTCGATAGATCCGCCTTCGAGGCTTTTAATGGTCAGGATGACAAGCTGAGCTGTTGTTTTTTGCTCAAGTTCCCGAAGATACTGATTAAGTTTATACTCGGAACTGTTATCAATTATGTCTGCAAGGTCCACCACATAGCTTTCCGGCTTTTCCGGAATGATGTCGGCATGTGAAAAGGGTTGCGCCAGAAATAACAAACACAGGATGAGTATGATCAACGCGGGTTTAATTTTCAATTGCATCTGTAATATGCCCCAGTTTTTCGATGGCTTGATAGTAGTCTTCAAATATTGTGTTGAGAGTTTCGATAGAGAGCTTTGTTTTTTCCTTCTTTGCTTTCAATACCATTTTGAATACATCGGTGTTGACGCCGGACACATCCTGCAAGGTTGTCAGGACTTCTTTATTTTGTTTGGGAGGCTCTTTCCCAAAAAGAAGAATTAAACCTCTGAAAAGGGGGATATAACCCGAAAAGGAGTTTATAAATCCGTCTGCTATCAGTTTTTTGCTTCCAGAAGAAGAAAGGTAATCCTGCCTTATACCGATTAATTTAATTTTCAGTTCCCTTTCACACTGATATCTGAGGTCGGATTTTTTGATTTTAAGATCATTGAAAATATCCTCCCCGAAAATGGTTTTATGGAGGATCTTTATGGTCAGAAATTCAATCGGGAAGACATCAAGGGAGCTTAAGACATACTCAGAGGTCATAATAAGGGGCGATGAAATCTGTTTTTTACCGAATTTTTTGCCAAGGGGTGCAAAATCTTCAAGGAATCTCAAATCAAAGCTTTTGAGAACAAGGATGGAATTGATATCCGAAGCCTTAGGATTGAAATCTTCGGTCAAAGCGCTGCCGATAATGTGAATTGAATCGATTTTATCCTTGTAATTGTTTAATACAACATCGAGAAAAGGTTTAAATTTCACCTCGGCATTGTCATCTACCCTTAATTTGTTCATATAGCCTCCTAACCCGAATATTTCATGAATAAATCGAAAAACACTTTAACCTTAATTGATCTTTGGCTCAATCAGGTTAATAGTTACAGAGAATACACCTGTTTTTATAATTTATAATAACACATTTAGCAACACTATGGGAATGAAAAATTACTATTGAAAAAAAAGCTTCCTGTTTAAATTAATGATCTTGTGTTATGACATTTAAAACAAAAAGAAAGGATAGAATAAAATGGGTTACGATTTTAATGCAGATGAAATATTTGAGATGGCCGAGCAGATTGAAAGAAATGGGGCTTCCTTTTACAGAAAATCAGCAGAATCGATTGCAGATACTGTTGCAAAAAAGCTTTTGCTCGATCTTGCCGCAATGGAAGATGAGCATGAAAAAACATTTGCCGATTTAAGAGCAGGTCTGTCTGAAAAAGAAAAAGTTGCAACCGTATTCGATCCTGAGGGTGAGATATCTCTTTATCTTCGCGCATTAGCCGACACCAGGGTGTTTTTTGAAAAAAAGATCGACATGTCGTCAATGGAGGAGATCCTCAAGCAGGCTATCCTGGCTGAAAAGGATTCTATAGTATTTTACCTGGGTATGAAAGAAATGGTTCCTGAAAATTTCGGGAAAGCAAAAATTGATGCAATCATCAAGGAGGAGATGACCCATATACAACTTCTCAGCAAAGAGCTGGTAATGGAAAATTTAAAGGGGAACTGATAGAGGAGAGCAAAATGGACAAATATGTGTGTACAGTATGCGGGTATGTATATGATCCGGAGCAGGGTGATCCTGACAATGATGTTAAGCCGGGGACAAAATGGGAAGATGTGCCTGATGACTGGGAATGTCCGGTGTGCGGAGCTTCTAAGGATGAGTTTGAAAAGGAAGAATAAAAGAAAAGGGCTGTTATGAAAAGGCCAGTTGTTGATATCGGTCAATGCAGCCTGTGCGAAGGATGTATCGAACTATGCCCTCTGGTTTTCAGGCTGAATGATGCAGGTTTTATAGAAGTCGCCGAACTTTCAGATTATCCTGAACCCTGTGTTGAAGAAGCCATAAAATACTGTCCTGAGGATTGTATATCCTGGGAAGAGGGTTAAAATAAATAATGGCTGGCAGGCAACTTAAAAAGGAAACACTTGAACTTCTAAGCCATAAAGATTTTGAAAATGGGCTTGAGAAGATTATTCAACTACCGGCCAGGCAGGTAGTAAACCCGCTTTTTTCTTTTTTTTACAATATTGATGAGACTGTAAAATGGCGGGCTGTTACTGCAATGGGCGCCGTTGTTTCAAACCTTGCTGATCATGATATGGAATCGGCACGGGTTATAATGCGCCGTCTAATCTGGAATCTCAATGATGAATCCGGCGGAATAGGCTGGGGTTCACCTGAGGCAATGGGTGAAATCATGGCCAGACACGACAGGCTTGCAGAAGAATACCATAAAATACTTATATCCTACATCATGCCTGACGGGAATTACATTGAACACGAAATTCTGCAAAGGGGTGTTTTGTGGGGTATTGGAAGACTTGCACATGCAAGGCCTCAACTTGTTGAGGATTCTGTGCTTTTTCTTCTCCCATACATGCAATCTGAAGATGCGAATCTCCGCGGTCTTGCTGCATGGACTGCCGGACTCTTTGATTCTAAAACTACAAGAATGTTGCTCAAGCGTCTCGAAAATGATCAGGCAACATTAACAATCTATCTTGATGGCAAACTGGAAGAGTTTACAGTTGCTCAACTCGCCCGCAGTATGCCCACTTCTTTTTAAAAACAGCGCAATAAAGTCCTGCCAGAAGCAACATTATTACAAGCCTGAGATGGCTTAGATCAAGAAAGATTATAAGGCCAGACGGGAATTTGGTTTTATTATGGCTTTTTAATACCTCAGCCTTATATAACAATACAACTTTATTCCACTTTTACTGTGCTGGCCTGGGGTCCCTTTTCTCCTAATTCTTCCACAAAACGTACCTTCGTTCCAATCTTAAGATCTTTGAATTCATGATGCAGTACGCTGTTTTTATGAAAATAAAACTCTCTGCCATCTGTCGCGGTCAGAAAGCCGTAACCTCTTTCCGGAAAGAGTGCGCTGACAATCGCGCGAGGTGTCTCTTCATGGTGTTTCACTTCCCTGCGCTGCTGTCTGGTGTAATCTTCGATCTGACGTCGTGCCGCACGGAAGGCATCTCCTATGGAAACATAAAGGTCTTCATGGGGCTCTCTTTTTATCACTATCTCTCCACCCGGTACCGTTATATCGATTCGCGTATTGAACAAAAGTCCCTTATGATGACGCCGGTGAGGAGCCTCAACCAGCACCCTGCATCTCATGATTTGGTCATAAAAGAGGTCTAATTTTTGCGCTTTCTCGCGAATCGCATCTTCGATTGTCTCGGTAAGATCAAAGTTGCGGGCAGTAATCTGCAATGGAATTTTCATTGTATTTCCTCTTCTTCATCAGTCATCATTCCTTTTCCGCGGGCGGCCGGTCGGGGAACATGTAAGGGCTTTCCTTTTCCTGGGATTCAAACACATCATCGCTGATTTCATCCACATCAGCGCTGGGTCTAATTTCGCAGATTTCCGCAGATTATCCAATACTCCAATCATCCAATACTCCAATCATCCAACACTCCAATCCCTCAATCATACAGTTATCCTGCCGATTTTCCAGAGAGCAACAGCGCTGTAAGTTCTTGCCCAGAAATTTGCTTTTTCTTCCGCCGGATACTTAAAAAAATCCTGGGTCCAGTTGAAAGAAGGATTTTGATACATATCCCGGAGAATGTTTGCAATGTGTTTTGGTTTCCAGTGAGCATGGATAAGAAAATCGTAAACAAAACCTATTATTTTTTTTGGTTGAAGAGCCGGAGGATTCGGAAAGTAAAGAATATTTCTTGTCCAGTCAGGAATGTTTACCTCTTTTTTTGCATATTCCAGGGCAAATCCCCTTGGAATATCTTCCTGGCTTTCAAAATTCCGGTGAAAAAGATAAAGGTCTGATGACTTGTATTCACGAATAAAATCGATCAAACTTTCATTGGAGCATGGTATGAAACCGGAAAAGCCCTGGGCTCGATCTGCTGCTTTTTCCAGATCCCACATGCAATCCAGAATATAATCTATATCTGTCTCTTTGTTTGCGTTCTTTCCATCAAAACAGGTGCCGATCACATCCACAAGAGGACCCTGGTGATATTTCCCATATTTTTCCTGATTTTTTTTGTGCAGGCTGAAAGGACTTCGAATAGAACGCATAAAAGGTGAACCCTCGCTCCAGGAATTGTCAAAATTGATGCAGCGGTCGTAACTATCGGAAATAGCAACCGGAAGCAGCCCACTGATTTCGTTATCCTTAAAGGCTGTCATGGTAAGAAGAGAGATATACTCTGCAATCTTACCGAGCCCGCTAAAAACACGCGCTGCATCAAGCGAAATCCCATGCAAGCGTCTGATGTCACCAGGATCGATAAAATTACATGCCTTAATAAGATCTTCTTCCAGGAAACCGATTTTTTTTAACTCTTCTGTAGCTCGATATCCCAAAAGATTTTGAAAGAGAATATGTCCGCCTGAAGGTGTGTAATCCAGAAGATAAGGGATACCCATTGATCGGAAAAGGTTTTCAAGAAAACGGATAACAGGAATTATCTGGTCAAACAATTCCCTCTGGGTCTCCTTGTCTTCATACAGTTTGTGGTTTTCTTCTGCAAGAAAAATCTCAAAATCAAGCGGCATAAGCACTGACTGAGACCTCTCTCCGATAACAGGAAGATGAACCTGCAGACCTCTTTGAAGTGTAAGGTTTCCAAGTTGATTGATGGGCTTTGCTATTGCCGGAAAGACAGGATCGCACGCTTCCGCGGAAAGCTCATTGCCTGCCGCAATGACATAATGACTGAATTGATAACAGTTTTTCAAACGATCAATCACACGATGGTAATATTCTTGAGCATTCATAACTTCCTAACTCCCAAGTATTTTACTATCCGGCAAACCCATTGAATTCATTTTCGATACACTGAATTGTTCCTTGAAGTTATGATATTTTTATTTTATGATTAAATAAATAATTAAGTTTTAAATAATCATAGCAACTTGTCGAGCACAAAACAAATGATAAGTTCTAACTAAAGTGCCTAAAGTGAACTAAAGTGCCTAAAGTTATCCGCCAAAGGGCTCTGGCGGACTGTCAATTTTATAAAAAAACGGAGCGTAGCGACTCATTCAATCAATACTCAACAATCATCAATTTTTTGTTTTGTAAGCATTAATTGACCTTAACACCCCCCATTCCCCCCTCGAGGGGGGAATTAAAGGGGGGTGTTAGTGACCGAAGTTAGAACCATGCCCGATAAAGCTAATGGTGGGAGAATGAGGGACAAAAGAGGAGTCCTGGTATTGATTGACGGAGCCATGGGCGAAGGAGGGGGTCAGATATTGCGGACATCTCTGGCTCTTTCGTTATGTTCAGGTAAACCTTTCCGTATCGTAAACCTGCGCGCACGCCGCAAGAAACCGGGTTTCAGACATCAGCACCTGGTCTGTGTCAATGCTGCGGCAAAGATCGGTGGCGCCAGGATCGAAGGTGCGACGCTTGGCTCTCAGGAATTGATGTTTGACCCAACGACCATCAAACCTGGTCATTACCATTTTGACATCGGTACTGCCGGCAGTACTACTCTGGTGCTACAGTCAGTGCTTCCTGCCTTGTTGATCGCAGACGGGCCGTCAACACTGATACTCGAAGGCGGCACGCATAACCCTTTTGCGCCTACGTTTGACTTTTTGCAACAGGTTTTTCTGCCAATTATCAACCGGATGGGACCAAAGGTCGAAGCGCGCCTGGAACGTCCGGGATACTATCCCAAGGGGGGAGGCAGGTTGAGCGTGGCAATCCAGCCTGCTAAAAAACTGCAAGCATTGTGTCTCCATGAACGAGGAAAAATTCAAAAGCAGCGCGCCATCGCCACTGTGGCCGGCCTGCCCCATCATATTGCGCAGCGGGAGATCAATGTGATCGGGCAAAAGCTTGGATGGCAGGAAGAATGCCTCAATATCAGGGAAGAACCGGCTGACATGGGGCCGGGCAACATCGTTACCATTGAAATTAAAAGCGAATACATTTCAGAGGTATTTACCGGTTTTGGTGAGCGAGGCGTGAGAGCAGAAATCGTGGCAGACAGGGTCGCTAAAGCAGCGCTTCGCTATCTGGATGCCGGTGTGCCTGTCTGCGATCATCTCGCTGATCAATTGCTTCTTCCCTTTGCCCTGGCAGGCGGCGGATCTTATAACACCCTGAAACCGACTACGCACACCAGGACAAATTCCGAAGTATTAAAGCTTTTCATGGACATCGGAATCAGCATGGACCGGATCAGCAAGGACATCTGGCAGATTACTCTTTTCCAATAAGCTTATTAGCAACCAGATTAAATCCGCCACCGTACTTTGGCGGACTCTGCAATCTCCGTGGCTTTGCGGTGAATATCTCAATATGTTATTGTAGTTATTTTGTAAATAGCATTTGAAAAGCCTTTTCCATATCCTTGTTTAAGCGATATTCACCAAGATCAATGCTCTGATCAGCCTTTTCAAAATACTCGGTCCTGCCAAAAACCGATAAACCGATTTTGTCTATTATCTCCATCTTCCTCTTTTCATTTTTTAGATTAATATAGGGCGTTCTGACACCCTGGAGAATCATAGTTTCCATGTTGGCCTTATCAAGCTGATTGTTGAATTTTTCAGCCATTTGCACATTTTTAAAATAGAATCTCTTTTTGTCCATGAGTGCAGCAAATATATCCACAGCATTTTTGGCTTCATCCAAAAAAGACAGCATAAAATCCAGGCATTCAAAAAAATCATAGCCGGAGCTGTCCGTTTTCTTAAGGAAATCACATAAGAACAGGACTTCATTTCCCGATAGCTCACAGGTTGAATTTCTCAGTCTTACCTTAACAAGGGTTTTCGATTTTTCGCTAACATGCTCATCGATTGCTGCTAAAAGTCTTTTATCGAGTTTCTTTGAGATATTAAGACGGGTTAAAAATTGACCTGCAACCGACTGAGGCATTACAAGCGTCAATTTGCCTTTGTTGTCGGGGAAATGTATAGCCGCTTCGATCTGTCTGAAACAAAGATAATCCAATATTTTCTTTTCATCTTTCTTGCTGTAATCATGGCTTTGCAGAATATCTTCCAGTTGCATCTGTATTGATTCGTCAGGGAAAAAAATAAGCTCTATCAGCGAATCGTTTTCACAGTCGGAATTGTCAGCAATTATTTCTTTGAGTTCATCAATGGAAGGGTTTGAAAATGTTGAATCAATATAGTGCATTACCGTACTGTTCAGGTGTATCCCTTCAAGGAGGATCTTTGTGATTCTTTCAGCTAACAATATGCATTTATCATCTGCGTTCATAACATTTAAGGCAACCGTTCACGGGTTCAGGGTTCAGAGGTTCAGGGTTCAGAGGTTCAGGGTTCAGAGGTTTAAAGGTTTAAAGGTTTAAAGGTTTAAAGGTTTGGGGAACGGGCACTACATAATTCTATCAGACGTTATTGAAAAGTTACTTTTTCAGTTCCGGCATATCATGATTTTTGATCTACCAGTGGGAGTTGGTATCTTCTTGACAACTCTAAAATACCCTTTTAATGTTCTTGTCTCATGTTTCAAAATGTAGAAAGCCCTTTTGGCACCCATAGAAAAGAGTCGAATATAAAACAAAACTCTTATCAATGCACTCTTCGGAACATCGTGTTCCATCATGATAAAGGGCTTCCCAGCCTTGAGAACACGAACAATTTCCTTCAGAACTCGATCTTGAGTCTCCCCTTTCAATTCGTAAAAAGCATGTGTGCATGTTACTGCGTCGAACTCATTTGGCTTAAAAGGAAGATAAGTCACATCGGACTCCACCAAAGAGATATTCACATACATTTTGTTTTTTTCTTGGCCGACTTTCAGCATGCCCCTGGAAAAATCGACCCCTACCACAAGCCCTTTAGGTCCTATCTTTTCCCTTAGGAACAACAGCACAGACCCCGTTCCAGTACATATATCCAGCACAAAATCACCTTCTTTTACCGGTACCTTGTCTGAAAAGAATCTCCTCAAGGCTCCCTGCGTATCAACAGAATGAAGAGCAACAAATTTGTCGTAAAACCGAGAAAATGCATTGTAATATGAACGCCTGAAGTTTTTCATAACTCTTTCTCTGAACCAACTTTTTTCTGTAACGCAAGAAACATAAGGTATTAAATCACGGAGTGGTCGGTGATTAACATATCGCACGGCATGAAGCAAGTTTAATAGTTTAATACGTTCCTATATTGCCCCTGAACAAAACCATGTCCCCACAATTTATCATTATTGCAGCGGGGGCCCTGTCAGGCTTTGTTATCATCTTATTCTTCGTTGACTTAGCGCCTTAGTGTCGATATATTATGGGGAGATATGGCCAAGCTTAATGAAAAAATCCACAAGCTTTATGAGCTGATTAGGGATCGTTTTTACCTCGGTGACGAACTATTTGAAATTGGGAATAAGAAGTACCTGCCGGTAGCGCTATTTGGGATCTTGACTTTAATCCTTGATGGCAAGGAGCTCGTCTTTGGCGAATATGGGAGCGGAAAAACCAGCTCGAGCGAGAGAATTTCGAGCTTGGTCAGGGGCCTGCCCTTAGAATTTGTTCAGGCCTCTACTATACACGCTCATCCTGAGCAAACTGAAGAAAAAATGAAAGCTACCTTGGATCTGGGCGCTCTGGAAAAGGAGGGGAGGGAGATAGTAAAGTGGAAAATCACCCCATTTTCGCCAGTAGTTATCATAGATGAGCTAAATCGCCTTCCTATTGGCAAACAAAACATCCTGCTAAATGAAGTGGACAGAAATATATGGAGTTATAGGGGTGAAACCTTGATATTGAAACAAGGAAAGTCATTCTTTGCGACCATAAATTACCAGGATATTGGCGCTACAAAATTGATTGCCCCGCTGCTGGATAGATTCGATGTAGCAGTTGAGACGAGCCCCTTGCATCCGGTAAGAAAAAGAATCATCAGGAGAGGGATTGACGAGGAAATCTTGAAAGATAGAGAGGTTAGCCAAGACTTGATCGAATACATTTCACAAAACAACCAGACCGGCTCTGCTGACGAAGTAGCCGCTTACATTAATCTGAGAGCGGAGGAATTTAAGGAAGAACTCGAGATCAGGTTCAGGCGGCAGGGACTTTCAGTGGAGATTCCGAGGAACAAGGAAATAGAGACTATAAGAAAGGAAATGAACAGAATCGCGATTTCAGAGGACGCTGAACTCTTTCTTGACTATGTAGGGCAGGAAATTCACTGTCAATACACCTTGAAAAAAGAGTTTTCCAGGTGTGATGGATGTCATTACCAAAACTATATCTGCTCTGATTTGTACGGCATTTCCAACCGTGGAGAGCAGAGTTTGTTTAAATATGCTCAGGCGTTAGCCTGGATGGTGGATGAAACCGAGGTGACACTGGAGCATATCATGGCGATTATGCCGTACATTCTTTGGCACAGGGGCGCTGTAAGCGATAGAAAACGCGGTGAAGTCAAGGAGTTAGAAAAGAACTCTTCGGACGACTGGTATGCTGTTGCCGACTTGCTCAGGGAGGTGAAAAAAAGATGGGAGGAGCATAGAGATTATCAAGTAGAAGCTTATGTGGCCTTGAAAGAAGGGAACTCAGAAAAACTTGTGAAGATGGCAGAGGAAATTGGACATCCTTTTTTCAAAAGTCTCGTGAGAGAGCTTTAACATGGATGCACACTGGTTAGACAGAATTAAACCGATTTTCAAGCAGGCCAGGAAAGATTTATACTATCCTCCTATTGTGAAAATAGAGCCTGCTCAGGTTGAAACAATCCAGATCACTTTCTCTGCTCCAAAATATAAACTCTTGGTACCAAAGAGAGTAATCGAAGAATTCAGCCACAAAGCCCTGCTTGGTATTTTTCATCATGAGTTAAATCATTGGGCCAAACATCCTTATGATGTAAAAACCGTAATTTTAGAACATTATTGGCTTGGTGAAATCCCTGGAAAAGATGGCATAAGGAACCTGTACGATGATGTCATTGTAAATCTGGATCTTATAATCAACAGGGGATTAAAGCAAGTCGCTCAAGCCTATCGTGAGCTGCCGGCTACGACCAAGATTGATAGGGTTTTGCGGGCATTCTATTACAGGGTGACGGGAATAGACTTCGGTTGCCCCAGGGTTGAGGACAAACTTGAACAAAGGATAACCAGCCTTTGTGCTATAGACTTCCTTGATCTGAGCAAGGTTCGGCTCAAGAGTAATATAAGACGGTTTGCGAAAATTATAGACGACCTGCTTGATGAAAGGATGGAATTGCCGTTCATTTTCTTTTCCGTTAAGGACTTCGGCGCAGAGAATATCACCAAAGCCATGAAGGCTATTGCCGGAGAGGTGGTTCCGCAGGAATACCAGAGAATTGCCGCGGAAGTACTCGAAGATTTGGAAAATTTTCCGGGAGGGCCACCAGAAAGTCAACCAGGGAGCACAGGGATTAGCCCCGGAAAAAAGGCCCTGGCTCAAGACCTGGAAAAGCCGGATATCGGCTGGTATAGCAGCAGGGCCAGCCGTTACTCAATCTCTATTGAGCCCCTTATCAAGAAAGGGTCGCTTTATCCTGACCAGATAACGGACTTTGAGCTTGATGACAGCATTGATACATTTAATCCAATCGAAAGTTATGGGAAGATCCTTCCATCTCTGGCAAAAAAACATGAGTTGGCGGAGTTTGAAAGGTATGGTGAGATTTCAGTACCGGATGCGGTGATCATCATAGACTCCTCGGGAAGCATGCCCAATCCGGAAGAAGTCGTCTCTTACGCTGTTCTCGGTGCATTTTCCATTGCTCGCAATTATCTTGATATTGGTGCAAGAGTGGGGGTGATAAACTTTTCCAATGTCAACCTTGAGCTGGGGCTAACAAGAAATAGGCAGAGAGTTTATGAAATGTTGAAATTATATCAGGGGCACGGAACTACGCTTCACATTGATGATCTTCATGAGTATGTGAGCAGCATTCGTGGCAAAGCAAAAGATTACATTTTGATAACAGATGCAGGTATTGACAATATTTGTAAAGTCGTGGACTACTTCTCGGAAATCAAGGTACGCCTGACCATTATCTGGCTTAGTGGTGAAACCGAGTTTGAGGATAAATTCAAAGAAAATTACCAGCTTTTCAAAGATAAACTCTCTTCTTCTGTCACGTTTGTAGAGATTGCTCATGAACGAGATATCCCTCGTATAGCCGTAGGGAAAACATTTGGTGAAGCTTATGCGAGCGATTAGGGCACTGTTAAAAAATAATCCTGATTTACTGAAATGTGGCTCTGTTAATCTTGACAAGAGAGAGAAGAGGCAGAGATATAACGAGTTCATTAAAGACAATTACGATAAACTTGAGGATATCGCCAGGGAATACCGAATCTGGGTCGCCAAAATACCGGGCTGGCGCTTGGAACTGGGCGAGAAAGTCTTTAATTTTGGAAAAAGAATCGCCGAGGAATATGGCTTGAATCTTCAGGAGGTGGGGCGACTTTTTAACGAGATTTTGCCTCAACGGATGCGTAGTCCATTGTTGGGATTTTTCATTTCCGGGGCGTATAATGAGGTTATTCAGGAAGATGATCTGCTCTGCCTCAACCTGTCAAGATACACCGGGACAGTATCTGGCCTTGGCTATCGACATTCTAAGGGGCGCCTTGAAATTCTTGGTAAGGGAACATACTGTCTGGGAGTGAAAATGGAAAGCGGCGAGATTTTACTGAGGGGAAATGTGGGCAGCCATGTTGGCAAATTTATGCAGGGAGGGCAGATCATCATCCAAGGAAACGCTGGTAACTGGATAGGCCAGAACATGAGGGGTGGCCTGATAAGGATTAGGGGCAATGCTCGTGATATCATCGGCAAAAAGATGACGGGAGGTGAAATAGTAATCGAAGGCGATGCCGGGTGCTGGGTGGCAGACGAGATGAGAAAAGGGATCATAAGAATACAGGGTGAATACGGCTCATTGGATGAAGAGAGAAGGGGTGGGGAAATCTTTCAATGGCAAGAAGATAGGTGGGAAAGGATTGAATATGGAGAAGTACTGGGACGGGCCCGAATATGTTAATCGGCATGAAGCGGGATTGGTGTTGGCCAAGAAGTTGGCGCCCTACCGATCGACTCATCCTATCGTTTTGGCAATACCGAATGGCGGTGTGGCGGTGGGCCTGCCGATTGCCCAGGAGCTTGGGTGCAGACTGGATCTCATCGTGGTCAGAAAGCTGCAGATACCGGATCGGCCTGAGGCAGGATTCGGCTCCGTGGTTTCTGATGGCACTGTGCTCCTCAACGAACGCCTGGTTTCCAAGCTTGGTCTCACAGACGAGGTGATAGAAACGCAGAAGGAACGGGCATTGAAAAGTATAAGGGAGCGTTTGGCGATCTATAGATGTAAAACGGAATTTCCCGGCCTCAAGGGGCAGACTGTTATCCTGGTGGATGATGGCCTGGCCTCAGGCTTTACCATGGAGGCTGCAGTCAGCGTGGTCAAGAAAAACGAACCCGCGATGGTGGTGGTCGCTGTGCCCACCTCATCCATGAGCGCCTACCGCCGATTGTCCACCGTGGCAGACAAGGTGATATGCCCGGACGTGAGCAGATTGCCCATCTTTGCTGTAGCCGATGCATACAGGGACTGGAGCGATCTCGAAGATGAGGAGGTCATCGCCCTGATGGACGGCTCTGGTCAGGATTTTTCTTGATTTAATTCATGATGTTGCAATATGTTATTCGGGTTACATGCCGAGAAGATCACGAATAGATGCTCCGGGAGCCTTGCATCATATATCTGTACAGACCACCTGCCTGTGCGATACACGCAGACAGGTCGGCAAATCAGTAATTCGGGGCGAGAAGCTATCAAAAGCTAAAAAATACCACTAATCGGCAATTAAGTTTATAAGTTTAATACGTCCCCCTAAGTGTCCACTGGGTTCATTATGAAATTCTTTTTTCTTGTCTAAAATACCTGTTTTAAGATTTTGTAAAAATTTTAAGGCTTTTCCATAATTCTTATCAGACAGATATTCTGCTACTTTAATAATAAGACTGTCATTTTTATCTGGATCAGTATTGTTCGTCAAAATGTCCAAAACACCTTTCTTTGTTTTTGAACTCATCATGTCGGCCATATCACGGCCCAGCAATCTTGCACCTGCATATTCAAAATCAAAATCTTCCGTTTCCATTAAATCAGAATGTGAATTAAACAATCTTTCCTCATTTCCTGCCTGCGAATAATATTTCAACAGGGTGGCAATATCAACAGCATCCTTTGTGGGAAATTCATTATGTCTATCATTCCATGCAAAAAGTTTTAGAACAGCCATTCCTGCAAGTGAAACAAACCGGATATCAAGTCCGTCTGCCAAATGCACATTAATTGCAGCCTTCCATGCATCCAAAAAACCCATTACATTCATTTCAACAGAGTGCTCAGGAGGCCAGCTAATCATTCCTTCTGATGTTTCCACTGATCCAAACGGAATTATATCAACAGGGTAACTGTCCTTATATTTCAAGCGATATACTGGTTTTTTGTTTGAAGAAAAAGTACCAGTTGATATAAGGCTGTCTTTCATTTTCTGATAGTGTTCCCAATCAGTTACTGTAATACCCACATCAATATCCATGGTTTTCAGACCTGCAGGCAAATCATATAGCTGTCCAAGAATCAGATCGCGTACAACAGCGCCCACAACAAAAAAATCGATATCCATCTCCTTTGCTACATTCTTTATAGCTTTAAGACAGTCGACAATCAGCGGGTCAGTGTTTTTCGATAAGTCTATCGATGTGTTGGTCATAAATAATCCTTGCGGTTTCAATATTTCTGTCATCTGCTGTTGCGATCAGGTCTGCATATATTAATAGCGGAGGCGCAAGTGTTTTGTAATTCCATGGGTAATCAAAGTTCCAAAATTTTTGAAATATTTCTATTTTCCCATGCGGATCTTTTTTTAGATGATTCCTTAGCAGGAATTTATTGATTTCTTCAGGGCCATATATTGTTATTGTCTCAGGTTTCAAGTAATCAGTTAAACGGGCTGCTGCCAGCTCACCGCCAAGAAAGGTTCCTGTTTTCTGCCAGTCAGTTTTTTCCCACCACTGTTCTCTGGTCGCGCCAAATTGTCCAATGTATAATTTGGGTCGCAGTTCTCTTGCATATGTTTGAATCCATGTATCAAGGAGTTTTTCAACATTGATCAGTTTTCGGCCATGCTTTCCTCTGTCCACCAAAAAATTTAGCTTTCTCAAATCATTCATTACCCAGCCGACAGTTCCGAGCGCTACATTTGCAGCTCTTGCGATGTCACGATAGGGTGCTTTCACAAGTTCAGGCAGGCAAAGAAAAGCAAAGATAACCTTAAGCCCTGTGGGCCGAAATGCGCGGACAATTGTTTCAGTGGCAGGGATTTCTTTCTTTTTTTGGCCGATAATGTAGACAAAAAATTGCGGATCATTGATATACGCATTTCCGGCAGTATCAATAAATGCAAGGTTAAGCTCTTTCAGCCTTTCAGCCATTGGAGGTGTCACAAGCCGGGTAACCAGTATCCCCGGCTTTTCAAAACGGCGTATTTGCTCGGCAACATGCCCAATGGTGGCTTTTGTGATGAATCCTTTTATTTGAGCATAAAACTTCTTAGGCTCAACGTCAGGCGCATTGATCTGCAATACAGCATCAGGCTGTATCTTCCCTGCAGGTTTAACCTCCAGGATTTTAATACAAAATCCTGTTATTTCTTCAAATGCCGGCATTGCCGTATTAAGAATCTTACGTTCTGTTGCGGCTCTATCGGTTGTATTTTTTCGTGCTTTCATCATCTTTTATTAGCCCATCCAAATTGTTCATTATTTTGTACCGTACATTATTAATGAACAAATGTAAATAGTGAACGTTACTTTAATAAAAATATATTTTGGGCATATATTTCGGGACGTCCACAGACCTCCCGAAAGTTTTGACCCAGATAACAGATTTGACCTATTGGAAAGATAGTAAGTTATAAAGCGATAGACATCCCGCAAGTCGTCTCACAGAAAAAATTTTGATTTTCAAGTAAAATAGACAATAGGGGACGTTCGTTCCGAGCGTTCTTGACGGACAATAGGGGACGTTCGTTCCGAGCGTTCTTGACGGGCTGGTTAATTTATGATAGAGGTTGTGACATGCCGAGATTAGCGAGATTAGACGCCCCTGGAGTTTTGCATCATGTGATGGGTCGGGGCATAGAGAGAAGGAAGATTTTTTGGAACGACAAGGATCGAGTGGACTTTATTGATCGTTTGGCTGGGGTTGTTGAACAAGGCGGGATGGATATTTACGCTTGGACGTTGATACCGAATCATTTTCATTTA
Source organism: Desulfobacteraceae bacterium (assembly GCA_028571455.1). GTDB lineage: Bacteria > Desulfobacterota > Desulfobacteria > Desulfobacterales > ETH-SRB1 > Desulfaltia. Next base: position 16,456 of record JAPVVG010000135.1, read on the forward strand.
TTGTGCAAGACCAAGAATTGGCCATTGTCAACGAGTATGCGGAGGATTCTTACAGGATATGCGGTAAACTTTAATAAGCGTCATAAGAGGCGAGGGCATTTATTTCAAAACCGCTACAAGTCTATTGTATGTCAGGAGGATAGCTATTTAAAGGAATTGGTTAGATATATTCATCTAAACTTGTTGAGATCCGGTATTGTCAAAGATATGAGGGAGCTGAACCATTGTAGTTGGTCAGGCCATTCAGCGCTTGCGGGCAAGGTTGACAGGAAGTGGCAAGATTGTGAATATGTATTGTCTTATTTTGGCAAGGGTCGTCAGGCACAAAAGAACTATCTGCGGTATGTTGAAAAGGGAATACCTCAGGGCCGAAGGCCGGAATTGGTTGGTGGTGGACTAATCAGGAGTTTAGGAGGCTGGTCAGCGGTTTTGGCGCTCAGGAGGCGGGAACAAAAGCAGGCGTCAGACACACGGATATTAGGAGACGGTGAGTTTGTACAGGAAGTTACATCCGATCTTGACGATCTTGTGAAAAAGAACCTGCGGCTTTCAGGACAGCAGGTCGATATTGTCATATTAGGAGAAAGGGTTTGCAAAAAGCACGGTATAAGTCTTGGTGAGCTGTGCTCTGGAAGTCGAAGGGGTGAGATTGTGGAGGCCAGAAGGATAGTGTTTTGGATTGCAGTTCGTGAGTTAGGGCACTCAGGGGCAGATGTTGCTCGGTATCTTGGAGTCACAAATTCATGCGTTACGAAATCGGTATCATCTGGGAAAAAGCCCGACATGAGAAATTATGTTAATCACGTGTGAAACCGATTGTCAATGTTGATGGTCTCGTAAAAAGTTAAAAAAAACCTATCTAACTGAAAAAACTTTATAAACAGTCAAAATACTTCTTGCTTAATCTTCTGCTATATGATACGTAAATATGAAAATAATCAGAAGGTTAAGGGTAAAATCATGATCAAAGTGAAAAATCCAAATCAGCTTAACATTTTCGATCCATGGGATTTTCTTACTCCCAAAAGACGACAAATGCTTGACGCCGGATGGCCTGGCCTATTCCGTGAGCACATACTGCCTTCAATTCCTGTCAATGAGGTCGGCAAGCAT
>JAPVVG010000136.1 GCA_028571455.1 Desulfobacteraceae bacterium
GCCGCTACCAAAAAGGTTAATATCGGGTTTTTATCCTGTTTCAGAGATAAAGGTTAAGAGTAAAAAAGACCACCTTATTATAATCGGCTTCGGAGTCAATGGTAGAAATGTAGCACGAGCCGCACGGCTATCAGGTATTCCATACGCAGTCATCGAAATGAACCCTGAAACAGTAAAGAGCGAACAGGCACAGGGTGAACCAATTTATTATGGCGATTCAACCCAGGAGGTCGTACTTCAGCACGCAAACATCAAAGATGCGAGAATTGTTGTAACTGCTATTAATGATCCCGCGGCAACCCGTAGAATTACCGAAATCATTCGGAGACTTAACCCAAAGGTTCATTTGATTGTACGCACCCGTTATTTCCAAGAGATGAAGCCTCTGTATGAATTAGGAGCCAACGAGGTCATTCCTGAAGAATTTGAGACATCAGTGGAGATTTTTACCCGGGTTTTGGCTAAATATCTTATACCCAAAGATAAAATTGAAGGGCTCGTCGCTGAAATACGATCAGATGGTTATGAAATGTTTCGAAGCCTTTATAGAAAGTCGTTATCTGTATCAGATTTAAAATTTCAGCTTCCTGATATGGAAATCAGCACTTTGAAAGTTGCTGAAAGGTCACCTTTAGTTGGAAAAAGCATAGCCGAAATTAATCTAAGAAAGAGATTTGGAGTTACTGTGCTGGCAATACGCAGGAATTCACAAATATTGTCCAATCCACACGCAGATACGCAATTTCTTTCTGATGATACTCTTGTTGTCCTCGGACTTCCTGAAAAGATTGCTAATCTGATGGGATTTATTAAATCATAGGTCTGGCGGCCCTGGTGCCGGTGCGTTACATTTTTCAAAACACTCACATGCACTGAACAAAATTTATGGGCAGAAAAATTTGAGAATAAACTGAAAAGGCGAGCAGATGAAACTGACGGATAATGAGATAAGAGATATTAATCGCTATCTGAAAGAAGGTAAACCGCTACCTGAGAAGTACCGTTTTTTGTTGTTTGAGGATAAGCAGGAAGTGGAGCTGGTATAGACCTAAACACTGACCCCTGACCCCTTCCTAATTGAGCTTTGGTTCAATTAGGGTATAACCGCATAATTTTTCTAAAGATAATTGATAAGGCAGATTGTTGGTTGTGATTCATACCGAACGAGGTAATAATATTCGAATAATAAGCGCAAGGGAAGCAACCAAGAAAGAAAGGAACAGTTATGAAAACAATGAATAATGATCCAGATATGCTGCAAGAGTATAATTTTAGCAAAGGTGTTCGGGGTAAATATTCACAAAGATATTCTGAGGGGACTAATGTGGTTTTAATTGATCCCGATGTGTCTGAATTTTTTCCAGATCACGATATGGTCAATGATGCCCTTAGATCATTAATTACTACAATTAAAAAAAGACAAGAAAGGTTTACCGAATAAGCAGATGAACGATGAATGAAATTATCTCAACCTGCCGCGAGTTTATCTGTTAAAGGCTGTGGAAAAAATAGTAAAAGAAAATCAATAGTTACTTCTTAACGATATAAACTTATAAACTGAGGATTGACCTGTTTCATGACACCGTTTTCACAAGTCTTCAGAGTGGTAGGCACACCAGGGAGGACCTCTGATTTCGCTGATAGGCGTGACGGCTGTGCTGCTCTTTTCGTTCTTGTTTTAGACTTTCCAGTTTGTTGCCGGGTGGAATACGTAATGCACTTAGGTTAGCGAATGATTTTGCCTTCCCATAAGTCACTCAGGAAATTTCTATACGGCATTATTCGTATCCTGCCATGAACTCTCTCTTCCCTCTCATTGCATACAATTAATGCCTTGCGTGGCGAATATTCCTCTATAAAGGCGTTCAGGGGATGTAAATCCCTTTTCTCGATTAGAGTTGCGCCCTTTACTTCGATGGCTACATCGCCTCCACCCAGCACAAAGTCGACTTCCATTCCTGATTTTGTTCTCCAGAAATTGATTTCATAATCGATTTCATTGTAGGAATTGTAAGCCGCAATCTCCATCAAAATAAAATGCTCAAATGCTTTCCCGAACAATGCACCTTTTTCTTCCTCAATATGTCGCTTTGTTATGGCGCCTGCAACCCCCACATCAAACAAGTAGAATTTTGCCGCCTTGCTGATGACCTGCCGGTTTTGCCTCCTCTTAAAGGGTTCTACCATAGTGCCTAAAAACGTATCCACGAGGATCTGGTAGTACTCTTTTACAGTCTTGGAATCTACACCGCAATCACGCGCTATATTGGAATAATTCGTAAGCTCTCCGTGAGAGTACGCCATGGCATCAAAAAATCTTGAAAATGCGGGAATGTTCCGGGTTAGCCCCTCATCAAAAACTTCCTCTTTTAAATAATCTTGCGTATAGGCTCTCAAGGATTTCTTATAGTTTTCCTTAAGATAATGATCCGGTATCATACCGCGATTTAATACTCTCAACAGATCCCAGTTCTCCAATTCAAACGTAACAAATGGAAACATCTCACAACGCCATGCCCGGCCTCCAAGAAGGTTAGCCTTTCCTCTCCTCAGCTTCCGTGCGCTTGATCCACACAGTATAAAGCTCAAACCCTTATTTTCAATCAGCCAGTGTACTTCGTCCAGGAGTTGAGGAATTTTCTGCACTTCATCCAATATCACAGGGTGTTTCAGAACATTATCATCCTTTGCCAGCAGCCGTTCCCGCAAAAGAGCAGGTTTCTTGGAGAATTCAAGAAACAGATCGGTTTGAAGAAAATTATACACAAGGCTGCCTGAAAACCTTGCTTTCAGATAAGTCGATTTTCCTATCTTTCTCGGCCCCCATAAAAAAGCAGACTGCCCTGGCGGGAGATCGATATTCAGGATTCTCTTGATATCTGCCATTTTCGTACATCACTCCAATTTAGTTAAACTAATTCGGAATATAATACGAACCGGTATGGCAGTCAAGAAGAAATATCATTTAATTAACGATTTCATTCTATTCATAATTACACTCCTACCTTGAACGATAAATTATTATAAAAGAAAGTAATAAAGGAGGTATGCTCATGAAACTGAAAAATTATGGTAGAAATCAGAAGAAAGAATATTCAACAAAGTGGACTGTTACTGGTTCTTTCTCAAGAATGAAGAAGTGATTGAAGGGTTGCTTATTTACTGATGGAATCTAAGTCAGTCCCGTACTCCCCAACTGAATCCTGTTATGCACTTTTTATTTGGCTCAACAATTTATCATAATCAGAGTGTGAACCTGTCCAGAACCAAATAACCGTTTCTCCTCTCAATATACTTACTGCTCTATAATCCTTTGTGATACGAACAGAATAGATCGGTAAGCTTGAGTGAACCCTTTTAAAATGAAGACTTGGATACCACGGGTCTCGTTCAAAATGTATATATGCTTGTCTCGCCTTCTTTCTTATTTCATTTGGCAACGCTTGATAGCACTTCCAAAATTTGTCTGTAGTTTTTGATTTCACAGCTTATTTATATCCAGATCTTTTGTATTGCCTTTTTCATGCTCCATCAAAGCTTCTTGAGCCAATTGCTCTAATACATCTTCTGATTCGGCAAACAGTTTTTCCCATTTTTTATCAGCTTTGATTTCATCCAATAACCATCTTCCAATAACATTTTGTTCAATTTCTGGAAGCTTTGATGCCTGATTAAAGGCATTTTCTAATAATTTTGTCATTTTTACACCTCATTTTCTTGCGAATAACAAGTAATTCTATGATTTTCTGTTTAAATACCACACATAAAAAATGTCGGCAACCAAAATGCAATTTTGTATGTTTTATCCGTTTAACACGCAATAAATGGAGATAGACGTATACAGATAAACACAATGAGAAAGATTGAAATTCTAATTTTTTTCTGCCTTAATCAACAAGACCGCCGACAAAGAGCGAGGCATAAGCTTTGCATCCAGCCATGCAAGCAACATATCAAATCGATTGGCCCACTTGAAAAATTGACCCAAAATATTCATTAACCCAGAGGTATTTGTCTTGGTTATTTTTTCACTTTTTAATCTTTGGATTAGGGAGAAACAATATTCTTAAACCTCTATGCCCCTTGAATCTTGACTAATTAACAACAAGGGGCAAACGTAGACATGACCATATTCCCGATCTCGACCCCACCTGTTTGGCTATTCGTCAGGTGATAAATTTCTTTCTTGCCGGAATATACATTCTTACGTTATATAAAATTGATTAAAGCCGATGGGGACGTCGGCCCATGTTCATTGCAGCTACTCGCAGCCCCATATAGCGAAATCTCCGCTTCCGTTTCGACAATCTACGGGGAATGCGCTCGCTTTTGCGGTTCAAGGAAAACATATAATGGCGGAAGAACTCAGTCTCACAGAATCAAAACAAAGCAAAACAGATTTTACACCTGAAATCAGCATCATTATCCCTGCCTACCACGAAGAAAAGGTGATTTCCGACGTTGTCGAAGGAATACGTCGGGTAATGGATGCGACGGGCCAACGTTACGAGATAATAGTGGTAAATGACGGATCGGATGACGAGACAGCCGCGGAGGCAAAAAAAGCCGGCGCCCGTGTGATATCCCACCCGTACAATATCGGCAACGGAGCTGCGGTGAAGACTGGAATTCGGAAAGCGCTCGGCACGATCCTGGTCATGATTGACGGGGACGGTCAGCATGCGCCTGAAGACATCCCGCATCTTCTCGAAAAACTGGGGACTTACGATATGGTAGTTGGCGCCAGGACAGGCAAATCAGAAACCTCTTTTAACAGAACTATTGCAAACAGAATCTACAACTGGTTTGCAACATACGTATGCAAACGCAAGATCGAAGATCTAACATCGGGATTCAGGGTAGTGAAGGCAGAGATAGCCCGTCAATTTGTTTCGCTGTTGCCAAATACCTTTTCCTATCCGACAACTATAACAATGGCTGTTGTTCGCTCAGGCTACAGCCTGACATATGTGCCGATAAAAACTTCCAGGCGCGTAGGAAAAAGCAAAATTAAGCCTTTAAAAGATGGACCCCGTTTCTTTCTGATCATCATTAAAATTGCCACCCTGTTTTCTCCCATGAGAGTATTTCTGCCAGTTAGCTTCTTCATGTTTTTCCTGGGACTTGGCTATGGGCTTTTCAAAATATTTGTTTTGCAACAACGCTATGGCCCTACCTCAGCCATGTTGATGACCGTGTCTGTTGTGATATTTATGGTTGGATTGGTGTCCGAGCAGGTAGCGCAGTTAAGATTTGACCGAACAACACATTCTGATAAACATCAACAATACTAAGAAGCACAGGTAACATAGACAACCAAATTAAAGCGCTGGAGGGGCTTGCGTGAAACCACCTTCAATCTTTTATAATTTAGCAAGGCGGAAAATCAAGACCGGACAGGTGCTGTCAGTTCTTGTTTTTCTTGCTGTCACCTGCATCATAGGACTATATTTAAAGTCCAATAACGAGCTGCTTCGTCCAATCCTGAATATTTCACTCGTCAATGCCCTCTTGTTGATAGCGCTCACCGTGATGCTGACAGGCACGAATGGCTTCTTTTTGAAGGCTTTTGCTGCAAAATTTGGCATAGGACTCTGTTTTTCAGAGTGGTTCGGCCTTGCCATGATAACGACCATGGGAAATCATCTGGCCCCTTTCCCAGGAGGGATGATTGCGCGCGCCAGGTACCTGAAACATCGCCATGCATTTCCCTACACAAAGTTCATAACGCTGATCACGGCAAATTATCTGGTAATATTCTGGGTCGTTGGAATGGCAGGCGCGCTGACCATGGTAATATTCTGGAATTCAAACCGTTTTTTCTGGCAGATTACTCTTTTTTTTGTGAGTGTCGTGATAGCCCTCTCCGGTTTAGTTATGGTTCGAAGGGCAAAGATACCAGGGAACAACTGGTTAACAAAACTTATCAATACTGCGCTTGATGGATGGGATCTTATCAAAAACGATAAATCACTATTGATCAAACTGATCATATACAGTCTAATCAATATCGTACTAAATGGATTCCTCTTCCTTGTAGCTTATAACGCAACAGGCTGCACAATACATTTCACGATAGCGCTTCTCGTCAGCCTGCTTTCGGTTTTTTCTCTCTTAATAAGGATAACGCCTGGCAATTTCGGTATTCAAGAAGCGATCATCAGCCTGAGTTCTGAGATGGTAGGGGCGGGAGCCGGTATAGGGTTGCTGGTCTCCCTGCTAATCAGGGCAGCTTCGTTGATTCCGGCTTTCACTTTGGGTCCTATCTTCAGTTTCATGCTTACCCGTAAATTGACGGCCCATCGGTCAGATGATAAATGAGAAGCGGTCTAACCCCTGTTCATTCCTACTTTTGGGATTATAAAGATAGTTTACATACTGCATATCCATTTGATTCATAAATCTGATTCCAGCATTCTTTCACAAGGTTCAGGAGGCGAACAATTGTCTTCTCTGGGAAATTGTCGTTCAAGTATTTATTAAACAGGTCAATCCTCATCAGAATATGGGTGCAGTCCAATGATTGCAAATAAGCCTGGAAATTCTGTTTATCCACGGAGGCTTTAACCATGCCATTTATGGTGTTCATCCCAAATGATTTTTCATAATAGTATGGGCGATCAAGATAGTAACCTCTTCCTCCTAAAAACATTAAAAAAATCCTGACATCATCGGGAAGATTTTCGTTGATATACTGCATTGCAGGATAGCTTCCTACGTTGCGACTCAAAAATTCGTCTTTTGTTTCCTGATTGAGGATGTATTTCACAGGCTGAACGGTATTAAAATAATCCTTCAGATACAGAAAATTAAAGGCGATAAAGATTATCGTGGCGGCAGATATGCCGATCAAACCGGCGCGACGAACTGTATTGGATTTTTTGCCGGCCCAATCGACAACATTTTTTATCCCGACGACACTCAAAATGGCGAGGAATGGAATTACCGGCAGGATGTATCTTATGCGTATGACTGTGAGAAAATAGGCTATGAAGAAAAAAAACACCGAAAACAACAGGAAAAACACTTTGTCGCGGTTCAACTCTCTGTTCAGGAAAGCAAAAGGAAGCATGATTATGAGAATCGGGTTCAGGACGCCGTCAAAATACTGAACAGAACCATCCTTTCCCTGGAAAAACATTCGAATTGGAATAAAAAATGTTTCCAGAAAACTCTCGCCGAACAGGATCTCTCTTCTCTGAAAGATATTGGCAGCCCAATTGCTCTTAGCAGTCGCAGCAAGGCCGCCGCTTCCATCGCCTGCATAATAAAGGGCTTTAAAAAAGCTGTCAAAGAGCGGATAGATAGGGTTTCCTGTCAGAATATAATTTTTGATAAACCAGGGCGAGACAATTAAAAGAGCAATTGCAAAAAACATTACGCCGGATTTTAATGCCCCCAATCCATTCTCTGTATCCCTTGAATGAAAGAAAACAATCATCAAATTCAAAAAGAGCCATGCAATCAAGGCATTATACTTGGATCCTGCTGCAAACCCCATACAAATGGCGGACAGAACAAGCCATTTTGTATCTTTATAATTCCCATCACGCCATCTGACAAATGCAAGTATGCTTGCCGTTGTGAAAAAAGTCATCCCAAGATCCACATAGGTTGTAGTTGAGAGACGGATAATAACCGCTGTGCTGAAAAAGACCAGAAAACCCAGAAGCCCCCAGTTCTTACTTAATCTGTTCTTGAGGTAATTATAAACAAGCAATCCTGTCCCTAAACCGAATGCAAAATGGATAAACTTTGGGACTATATCATTTTTGAAATAGAGGGGGATGAGATAAAGAAGATCAATGTTCATGGGGTAATACGAA